>JAJYQP010000068.1 GCA_021794525.1 Pseudomonadota bacterium
GATCCGCGCCAGGGGCAATCGGCTGGTCGTCGACGGTGACGATCCCGGCGCGCAGGCGGAAACCCGCATCTCCGGCACGCTGCGCGAATTCGGCTACGACGCGCGCACCTCCGAGATCGTGCTGGTGCTCGACGCCAGCAAGCTCGGCGCGGGCAGCAGCGTGGTAATGAAGCGCTTCGAGGCGCGGATTCCGGGCGTGGAGGCGAAAGCGGCACCCGTCGGCGCGGCGCTCAACGAGGCCGCGAACCGCGTGGCGGCAGAGGTTGCGGACTGGGTCGGGTGATTGACGCGGCGGCGGCTGACGACCCGATCGCGGACATTCCTTCCCTCGCGGGAAGCGATCCGCTACATTTACGCTATGTGGGTGCAACGCGCTGTAAACCTATCGCTTGCTGCGTATATTGGTGGCTTAGTCGCTAGCTACGCGATCCTTTTGGCAACTCCCTATTCTCTGACCTCTCCAACACTTGCCGTCTATCCGTTTCGATTTGCACTCGGTATTCTCATTTTTACTCTCCCGGGTGCTCTTTGGGTCGCCGCGATCTACCGCTTGCTGAAAAGTGGTTGGCCACTAGCAGGTTCGTATGGCTTTTCGGTAGCGTGCGGCGCTCTAACTGGCGGAATGATGCTGTTGTTTCTTTCGCCGCCATCGCTTTTCGTCTTCGGTATCGGGTGCGTCTACGGCCTCGCAACGGCTTCGATCTGGGCCGTTATTAACCGCTATCTCATCCCTGCCTTCTGACGTCCGCACTCCACCCTATAGCCGACATTCGGTCAACGCTTTTGCAGCGCGCTGAAAACCACCGGCCCGGATCAAGTCCGGGCCGACGGTGCCTTTGTAATGGCGACGACGCTCGCCCCAAGCTCAGAACTTCACCCGCGCCGTCAGCCGCGCGTTGAGCGGGGCGCCGGTGGAGATGTTGTTGTTGTTGTGCGCGTCGGAGAAATAGGTCTCGTCGAGCGCGTTTTCGACATTGAGCTGCAGCTCGAGCTTCTCGCTCACATTCCAGAACACCGCCGCGTCCACGCGGGTGAAGGCGGGGAGGCGCGTGACGGTCGGCGCGGTGCGGATCGCGGCGAACTGGCTCGACTGGTGGATCACGCCCAGGCCGAGGCCGAGCGCGGGGGTTACGTCGTAGCGGTTCCACAGCGCGAACTGGTGCTCGGGCACTTGGCCGAGGCGAATGGTCTCGTCGTCCTTCCGCGTGGCATCCTGATAGGTGTAGCCCGCGCTGATCTGCCAGCCCGGCAAGATGCGGCCGGTGAGCGCCAGCTCCGCACCGCGCGTGCGGGTGTCGACGACGATGCTCTGTAGCGGGTTCGCCGGATTGGGCGTCGCGGTGTTGGTGCGGTCGAGCTGGAACAACGCCGCGGTCAGGTTGAGACCGGGGCGGATATCCCACTTGCCGCCGATCTCGTAATTGGTGAACTCCTCGGGCGCCAGGTTCTGGTCGGTGGCGCTGAGCGTCAGGAACTGGTCGCCCGAGCGCGGCAGGAACGAGCGGCTGTAGCTGGCGTAGAGCGAGGCGTTGGGCGCGGGCTTGAGCACCAGGCCGACACGCGGCGACCACTTGGCGTCGGTGCGGCCGAAGCGACGGTTGTTGCCGGCGATGTCCACGCCCTCGATCTCGAAGCGGTCGTAGCGCAGGCCGACCACCACATCGACCATTTCGCCGAGCCCGATCTGGTCCTGGAGATAGGCCGAGAACACATTCACGTCTGACACGCGGTTGTTGAGCAGATTGGTGAAGGTGACCGTCGGATAGACGATGTCGGCGAGGTTGAGCGTCGCGTTCGAGAAGGCCGCGTCGCGGCGCGAATTGGCCGAGGACTGGTCGGCATATTCGAGCCCGAACAGCAGCTTGTGCGTCGTGCCGCCAAGCGCGAGATCGGCGACGAGATTGCTCTGGGCGATGAAGTTCTCGCGCGTGGTGGCGTCGGAATAGCCGGCCAGCGCGACTGTGCCGGTGGGCGAGGTGGCCGCGCCATTGGCATAGGCGTTGTCGTAGAACTTGTCGTAATCGCCATAGAGGACGGTGGTCGACCAGGTCACATTCGAGGCGAGCCTGCCGTCGAGGCGGCCCTTGAGGATATGCGCGTCGAGGCCGGTGCGGTTGACGCCGGGTACGCCGAAGAAGGTGTCGCGATTGCCCGGCAGCGGCCCCGGTGTGCAGGGCTGGGTGCAGGCGAGCGAAGGCACGCCGCGGTCGGTGACGCGGTCGTCGTGGATGTATTCGTAACTGAGGCCCGCCTGCCAGTCGGGCGCGAGCTGGAAAGCGATGTAGGGGTTGATCGCGTAGCGCTCGCCGTCGACGAAGTCGCGGTGGCTTTCGAGCTGTTCGTAGAACGCATTGAGGCGCAGCGCGCTGCCGACGGCAACGGGGGCGTTGACGTCGAGCGCCGCGCTCCAAGCGCCGAAACTGTTGACGCTGCCTTCGCCGGTCACGAACAGGCCGTGGGCCGACGGGGTCTTCTGCACGCGGTTGACGATGCCGCCGCCGCCGCCGCGCCCGAAGATGAGCGCGTAAGGGCCCTTGAGCACCTCGACCCGCTCGATGTTGTAGAGGTTGCGGAAATACTGGACGTCGTCGCGCACCCCGTCGAGGAAGAAGTCGGCGGTGGTGTTCTGTCCGCGCAGGGTGATCTGATCGCGGTTGCCTTCGCCCTGTCCGACGGTGACGCCGGGCACGTAGCGGAGCACGTCGCCCACGCTGCGCAGCGCCTGGTCCTCGATCTGTTCGCGCGTGACGACGGCCACCGATTGCGGGGTATCGAGCAGCGGGGTGTCGGTCTTGGTCGCGGTGGTCGAATCGGTTGCCAAATAGCCTTGCGACTGACCGATCACGAGGATTGGGTCGCCATCGTAGGAGGCGTCGCCTCCAGCGTCACCGGCGAGGGCGGGGGCGGAAAGAGCGGCCAGCGAGGCCGAGAGCAGCAGTCTGGAAAGCAAGAGTCGCATCCTTTGAGCGTCGTTAGGCCCAAGGCGCTAGTGCTAATGCGAATGGTTCGCAAGTTATTTCTTGCGACTAATTCTCATTTTCTTGCGGCATCAGCGAAATCGCGCGCGGCGAGGAATTCGCGCAGCCGCCGCGACCGCCGCTCCGCCGCCTCTGGGTCGGACCCCCACAATTCCGCCTGCCAGTCTTCCTCGAGACTGGCGGCTGCCCACAGCGCCTCCGCGTCGGCACCCGGCTCCAGCACTGCCAGCCCGACGACGAGCGAGGCCGCGAGCGAGGAAAGCGTGGTGAGCGCGGCGAGGGTGAAGGGATCGAGCCGCGACACCCTCGCGCCGAGCGCGGCTAGGGTGGCCGGGTCCTGGGCCCGGTGGATGACGCCGCTGACGCGGTGAAAGCGAACCCCCTCGCGCGCCTCTGTCGCTGCGAGCAGCGGCTCCCACACCTCCTGCTGGCGTTTCCACAGCGGCTCGTCGGGGTCGGCGCGGTAGCACAGTGTGTCGGTCTCTGCGTAGCGCAGCACCGCCGCCACCGCCGTGTCCGGATCGGGCGCGATCTTGTCGATGGCGAAATCGGCCATGTCGCGGTGGATGAAGCTGCGCGGATCGATCTCGTCCTCCTGCGATGCCCATTCCGCCGCCAGCAATTTGGCCAGCGCGCGGCCGGGCACCACCTGCGGCGCGCCGCCCTGCGTCTTCATTGCCCGCCCGTCGAGCGCAACGTGCCATCCCCGCGGACCCTCGACCGCGACAGCCTCACGATAGAAACGCTTCACGGCTTCGGGGTCCGCCAGGCGCGCGCGAGGACCAGCGGGACCACGAAGAAGACGATGAGCCCGGTGATCGCCAGCACCTTGCCGAGCCCCTTGCCCCAGTCGAGCGCGCCCTGCATCGCCAGCATCCCGAGCATGACCAGCACCGCGCCGATCAGGCGGTGCGCGGCGATGAACAGGAAGCGCGCGCGGGCGGGGTCGGCAGGTTTCGGGACGTCATCCATCGATCAGTCTCTCCAGGTCCTCGCTGGTCGCGGCGACCCCCGATGCGCCTGCCTCCAGCAATTCCTCGGGCTCGTGATAGCCCCAGGCGACACCGACCGCGCGCACGCCCGCCGCCTGCGCCATCGCGATGTCGAACACCGTGTCGCCGATCATCACCGTATCGCCCGGCGCGGCACCGGTCTCGAACAGCGCGGCTTCCAGCATCGCCGGATGCGGCTTTGAGGGGTGCCTGTCGGCCGTTTGCAGCGTCACGAAGAGGTCGCGCACGCTGTGGCGAGCGAGGCAGGCGAGGAGGCCGCGGTCGCTCTTGCCGGTGGCAACGCCAAGCGCGTCGCCGCGGGCGTGAAGCCGGTGCAGCAGCGGTGTTATGCCGTTGTAGAGCGGTTCCTCGAGCGAGCCGTCCAGCCGCGCGCTTCGAAAACTCGTCCGGTAGGCTTCAAGCGCGACGGCCCGCTGTTCGTCTTGCGCATCGGGAGCGAGCCGGAGCAGAGCCTGCGGGAGGCTCAGCCCGACGATGCGGCGGACTGCGTTGCGGTCGGGCGGGGGG
>JAJYQP010000104.1 GCA_021794525.1 Pseudomonadota bacterium
GCGGCCCATGTTGAACGGACCGAAAGAGGCGATGCGAATTTCCTGTCGATGGCACGCGGCGCATGTGCGCTTGCACGGGATGCGGAGAGCCTGCGGGCGCTGGCGGAGCTTGGCTGATGCTCACCAGGGGTGACGATTTTCCGCTCCACCAGACGCCTGAGCCGATCGCCTTTTCCGGCACTGACCGAAACTTCTACGATCGGTACTTCTTCAACGGCTTCGCGCCAGACGGCAGCGGCTTTTTCGCGTTCGCGCTGGGAGTCTATCCCCACCTCGACATCATCGACGCGCATTTCAGCACCATCCGGGGCGGGGTGCAGCACTGCCTTCACGCCAGCCGGGAGCTGAACAGCGAGCGGATGGAGCTGCAAGTTGGGCCGCTTTCGATCACCGTCATGGAGGCATTGCAATGCCTGCGTGTGCGGGTGGCTGAGACGGACGGTATCGTTGCCGATCTGACCTTCACCGGTCGATCCTTCCCGATCAAGGAGCCGCGCTTCACCCACCGCATCGGTTCGCGCAACTTTATGGACTACACCAGGATGACGCAGAACGGTCGGTATACCGGCTGGATCAGCGTCGACGGTATCCGCGAGGACATTCCGGACGGGACATTGGGCACGCGCGACCGGAGCTGGGGCGTACGGCCGATCGGGGAGCGCGATCCGCAGCCGATCCCGCGCACGCCCACGCCAAGCTTCTTCTGGCAATGGACCCCGCTCAACCTCGAAGAGGGCAGCCTCTTCTTCCACATCAACGCAGACCCGGCCGGCAACCCGTGGAACACGCGCGCCGCCTGGGCTCCCGAAGGTGCCGGTGCGGGGGGTGCGCATGAGGGGCAGGGCTTCATGCGGTCGTCGCTCCAGCCGGGGACGCGCTGGCCCGCCGGCGGCGAACTCGCACTGGTCGTGAACGGTGCGCCGAAAAGTTTGACGATCGAGCCGATCGGCCGTTTCCAGATGAAGGGCCTTGGCTACACGCACCCGGTCTGGGGCCACGGCATTTACCAGGGTCCGCAGCTGAAGGTGGAGCGCGAGGACTTCGTGCTCGACCGGCTCGACGCGCTCGCCCCGGAAAACTTGCACGTCCAGGTGCCGGTCCGCGTGGGCGGCGATGCGCAAGGCGTCGGGGTCTTCGAGCAGCTCGTCATCGGCCCATATGCGCCGCTTCGCCTTGCGGACTTTCTCGACGGCGGGCGGAACTAGGAAGCTTTACCGGGAGGTGCAGGGCGGCGGGCGGCGGAAGACAAGCGCGAACTCGACAGGCGCGCTCGCGGATGGCGGTTGTGCCCGACATGGGAGGGCCCGCCCCTTGGCGATCCGGTCGCCCATCCGGCGCTGTGGTGTGCGACCGATTCCGACGGTCTGCCCGCTTCTCAAAGCGGCCTGCTGCGCTATCCGATCGAGAGCGACGCCGCTGCCGTCCTCGTCGATCCACGGCGCGCGAGACACTTGGGAAGATGATATTCCTACACCGATGTGACCATGCGGATGTGACGATCACATCAAAAGGAAGCGAAGGTGACGGTCGCAACGGGAGCGTGGAGGGAGGAAATCGGATCGGCGGACTGGCATCGCGCCAGTACCGGATCGACCGCGGCGGGTCGGTTGCAGGTCCGGTCCGTGTCTTTTGCAAAGGTGTTGCAAGCGTGCTTCGCACCCGGGGGAGCGGTAGCGGTGGTCAAGCAGTTGAATTTGCGCGTAATTATGCGGCAGAATAGCGTGTGCCGAGCTGCCACAGCGCCAGCGCCGCCTTTGCCGCCTCGCCGCCCTTGTCCTTTTGCGCGGGATCGGCCCGGACCAGCGCCTGGGCCTCGTTCTCGACCGTCAGGATGCCATTGCCGATGGCGATCCCGTCCATGGTGAGCGCCATGATGCCGCGCGCGCTTTCACCCGCCACGATCTCGAAGTGATAGGTTTCGCCGCGGATCACGACGCCTATGGCGACAAACCCGTCATAGCGTCCGCTCTCGGCGGCAAGCGCGATCGCGCCGGGAACCTCGAGCGCACCGGGCACCGTCAGGATTTCGACGCCGTGGCCCGCAGCCTCCAGCGCGGCACGGGCTCCGGCCACCAGCATATCGTTCAGGTGCTCGTAGAAGCGGGCTTCGACTATCAGAAACTGCGCCATTGTCGTGGTCCTCGAAGATTGTAAGCGGGGTTGGGGCCGCGCAAGATCAGGCCGGGATTGTCTCGCGGCCGACGACCTTGAGGCCATAGCCCTCCAGCCCGACAACGGTGCGCTCGCTGTCGGAAAGCAGCACCATTTCGGTTACACCGCGATCGACGAGGATCTGCGCGCCGATGCCGTAGTCGCGCAGTTCGCCTTCCGGATGCGGGTGGCGGCCGATCTCGGCCTGGAGCTGCTCGGGCCGATCGGGCATGATGAGGACAATGAGACCCGCGCCGCGCGCGCCGATCGCGTCCATCGAGCGCTGGAGCTGGCGCTTCTTGGGTCCGCTCTGGCCCAGCACGTCATCGAAGATCGAAATCGCGTGCATCCGCACGAGTGTCGGCTCGTCAGGCACGACATGACCCTTCTGCAGCACCACATGGGTCGCGCCCGAAATCTTGGAGCGATAGGTCATCGCCCGCCAGTCGCCGCCATAGTCGGAGGCGAGGTGACTTTCGCTGACCAGTTCGACGAGATGATCGTTCCGCATCCGGTAGGCGATGAGGTCGCGGATCGTGCCTATCTTCATGCCGTGCTTGCGGCCGAAACCGATCAGATCCTCTAGCCGGGCCATGCTGCCGTCCTCGTTCATGATCTCGCAGATCACGCCCGACGGGTTGAGGCCGGCGAGCCGCGAGATGTCCACCGCCGCCTCGGTATGGCCGGCGCGGACCAGCACGCCGCCCTCGCGCGCAGCGAGGGGGAAGACATGGCCGGGAGTGACGATGTCGGCAGGACCCTTGGCGCTGTCGACCGCAACGGCAATGGTGCGCGCGCGGTCGGCGGCGGAAATGCCGGTCGTGACGCCCTCGCGTGCCTCGATCGAGACGGTGAAGGCGGTCTGCATCGCCTCGGTATGATTCCGGCTCATCGGCTCGAGCCCCAGTGCCTGCACCCGTGTCCGTGTCAGCGCCAGGCAGATGAGGCCGCGCCCGTGCATCGCCATGAAATTGATCGCCGCCGGCGTCGCCATCTGGGCGGGGATGATCAGGTCGCCCTCGTTCTCGCGGTCCTCGTCATCGACGAGGATATACATGCGCCCGTTGCGCGCCTCGTCGATGATCTCCTCGATCGGGGCGAGCACCGGGCTGTCATCGTGCGTGTCGAGAAACCGCTCCAGCTTCGACAAGGTTTCTGCCGTGGGGTTCCACCCGTCCAGTCCGACGTCGCGCAGGGTGTTCGCGTGGAGCCCGGCGGCGCGCGCGAGGCCGCTGCGGCTGAAGACCTCCGCGTCGATGAGGCGGCGAACCCGGTCGGTGATGCGATCCATAATCCCGCCTATCACATCTTGATGTGAAGGCAAGCAAGTGGTTCACATCTTGCCGTGCGGCAGATGCGCCGAACAGGCGCTTTAGCGAACGTCAAGTGGAGAAGGTGGTGGACGCACTAGGGCTCGAACCTAGGCCGTGTTGACAAAAGGGGATTCCCAAACGGGTGGTGTTCTGATTCAAGGCTGCTTTTTGCGGAGCAGTTATGGGTCGTGGGGATTTGTCGGACGCGGAATGGGAGATGATCGGGCCGCTGTTGCCGCCTGAGCGTGGGCGCTGGGCGAGGCCTGCGGGCGATAACCGCCGGTTTCTCAATGGCATGCTTTATGTGCTGCGGGTCGGCTGCCCCTGGCGCGACATGCACGAGCGATATGGCAAGTGGAACTCGGTGTATGTCCGCTTCCGAAGATGGGCCGAGCAGGGCGTGTGGGATGCTTTGCTGCAAACGTCGATCTGGGCCTCACCGACGACTGGCAGCACATGATCGACAGCACCAGCGTCCGCGGCCATGTCTCGGCAGCGGGCGGAAAAGGGGGGCTTGTGCGAACGCTCTTGGTCGATCACGCGGCGGCTTTACGAGCAAAGTCCACGCCCGCTGCGACAATCAGGGACTGCCTCTCGGCTTCGTCCTGACCGGCGGAGAGGCCTCCGACTACACCGCCGCCGAACCGCTGATGCGCATCCCCGTCGCCCTTCCCAAGGCGCTGCTGGCGGACAAGGCTATGACGGCGACCGCTTCCGCGAGAGCCTGTTGATCCGAGGTATCCTGCCGATCATCCCACCTCGCGCTAACCGCAAGGTGCCCGAGCATCCCGACTATCGCCGCTACAAGCACCGTAACCGTATCGAGCGCATGTTCGGCAAGTTGAAGCAGCAGCGCCGCAGCGCCACCCGCTATGACAAGACCGTCCTCTCGTTCGAAAGCTTCCTCAACCTCGCCGCCGCACGGCTATGGCTGAAGTCTTTTGTCAACACGACCTAGGACCTGCTGATTAAGAGCCATGATCAGAGGGTCCTAGCGCATCC
>JAJYQP010000102.1 GCA_021794525.1 Pseudomonadota bacterium
TGACCGCGCGGCCGACCTCGAAAAGGCCGGCGCAGCGCTGGCGGCGAAGTTCCAGTCGGCGGGCGAGGATGCGATCGTGCTCGACGCTGCCGGTCTCAAGGCGGCGGAGCTCGCCTCGATCCTCCTCGGCCTGCGCCTGCGCAATTGGCGCTGGGACTACCACCGCACCACGATGAAGGACGATGCGAAGGTCCACCTCAGATCGGTGATCGTCGCCAACGCGCCCGAGAGCGCCGCCGAAGCCTGGCGCACGGCCGAGGCGCTGGCGGAAGGGATCGAGCTGACCCGCGAGCTCGCCAGCGAGCCGCCGAACGTCATCTATCCTGCAACCTTCGTCGAGCGCGTGCTCAAGGCGGTCGAGGGCACCGGGCTCGAGGTGACCGTGCTGGGCGAGGCCGAGATGGAAAAGCTCGGCATGGGCTCGCTGCTGGGCGTCGGGCAGGGTTCGGTCCGCGAATCGCAGCTGATGGCACTGGTCTGGAACGGCGGCGCGGAGGGCGAGGCGCCAACTGCCTTCGTCGGCAAGGGCGTGACCTTCGACACCGGCGGCATCTCGATCAAGCCCGGCCCGGGCATGGAAGACATGAAATGGGACATGGGCGGCGCGGGGGCGGTGGCAGGGGCCATGCTGGCCCTTGCCAAGCGCAAGGCCAAGACGAATGTCGTGGGCGTGATGGGCCTCGTCGAGAACATGCCCGACGGCGGCGCCATCCGCCCCGGCGACATCCTCACCTCGATGTCGGGCCAGACGATCGAGGTGCTCAACACCGACGCCGAGGGGCGGCTGGTGCTGGCCGATGCGATCACCTGGGTGCAGCGGACCCACAAGCCCGCCCGCATCGTCGATTTCGCCACGTTGACCGGGGCGATGATCATCGCGCTCGGCAACGAGCACGGCGGGATGTTCGCGAACGACGATGCTCTCGCGGAGCAATTGCTGAAGGCCGGGACCGAAACCGGCGACAAGCTGTGGCGCTTGCCGCTCTCGCCCGCCTACGACAAGATGATCGACAGCCCGATCGCCGACATGAAGAATATCGGCGGCAAGGGCGCAGGCTCGATCACCGCTGCGCAGTTCATCCAGCGCTTCGTCGAGAACGGCACCCCCTGGGCCCATTGCGATATCGCGGGGATGGTCTGGGCGGACAAGCCGGGCCGCACCTGGGGCAAGGGCGCGACGGGCTATGGCGTGCGGCTGATGGACCGGCTGGTGCGGGATGTGGCCGAAAGCTGAACTCCTGATGGGCGCAGGCGGCTAGGGTCGGATGGTACGCAAGGGCGAACTGCTCACAAAGACCTGTGCCGCCTGCGCGCTGCCCTTAACCTGGCGCAAGAACGCGCGCGCGACTGGGAGCGGGTCAAGTTCTGCTCCGAAAGGTGCGGGGCGGGGAAATCCGGGCTTCAAGCAACGGAGCGGTAGGCCGACAAGAAACGGGCTCGAGTAGCGGAGGGATAAGCCAGATCAATGCAGGTCGATTTCTACCAGTTGAGCCGCGATCCGGTCGAAGCGGTCGTGCCGCTGCTGGCGGCGAAAGCTCTGGATGCGAGTCAGCGACTGCTGGTGGTGCACGAGGACGCGGAACAGCGCGCCGTGCTGTCCGAGGCGCTGTGGGCGCGCGAAAACGCTTTCCTCGCGCATGGCGATGCGGCGGCACCGCAGGCCGAGCGCCAGCCGATCCTGCTTGCCGGCGACTGCACCGCTGCCAATGGCGCGGGGATCGTGTTCCTTGCCGACGGCGCCTGGCGCGAGGAGGCCGCCGGTTTCGAGCGGGCGATCCTGCTGTTCGGCGCGGAGCAGACGGCGCAGGTCCGCACGCTCTGGACCACGCTTTCCGGCAGCGGCCATGCCCTGCGTATCTTCAAGCAGCGCGAGGACGGTAGCTGGCGCGAAGGCCGCTGAGAAGCTGCCGTGCTTGCGTGTTCGTTCCCCCCCGACTATGGGGCCGCGACTTTTCCCCAATCGCTATCCCATCCGATGGAGTCTCCCATGGCGGTCACCCGCACCTTTTCGATCATCAAGCCCGATGCCACCCGCCGCAACCTGACCGGCGCGGTCACCAAGATGCTGGAAGACGCCGGCCTGCGCGTCGTCGCCTCGAAGCGCATCCACATGACCCGCGAGCAGGCCGAGGGTTTCTACGCGGTCCACAAGGAACGCCCTTTCTACGGTGAACTGTGCGACTTCATGACCAGCGGCCCGGTGGTCGTGCAGGTGCTCGAGGGCGAGGACGCCGTGAAGCGCAACCGCGACGTCATGGGCGCGACCAACCCGGCCGATGCGGCCGAGGGCACGATCCGCAAGACCTATGCCGAAAGCATCGAGGCGAATTCGGTCCACGGTTCGGATTCGGATGAGAACGCCGCGACCGAGATCAGGTTCTTCTTCTCGGACGACGAGCTGGTCGGCTGACAGCGGCTCGTCTGCGCTGACGTTACGTTTTGGCTCGTTTGCATCATTTGCGTTAGCGCGGCGAGGCCAGGCCGTGCTAGTGCCATGCAATGGTGTGGCGTCGTGCCCGTCGTGAAAAGGATGTCGTCGAACGGTTCGTTGCGGCGCTCAACGCGCATGACCCCGAAGGCGTGGAAGCGCTGCTGACCGAAGATTTCACCTATATCGACAGCTGGCGTGAGGGCGTGTCCGGGCGCGAACTGGTAATCGAAGGCTTGCGCAAGCTGGTCGCCTTCGATCCGCAGTTCGGGATCGAGGTCGACAGCATGGACTGGCGCGACCCGTGCGTGCTGATGTCGGGCAGGGTCAACAGCAGCCGGTTCGGCACCGGGCGCCGCGCGGTGTGGCAGGTGACCATGCGCGACGGCAAGATGGCGCAATACCAGGCCTGGGCAGAGGGCGGTCCGCCGCCCCTGTCGCGGATGCTGTCGCCGGACGTGGTGCGGAACATGGCGGACAAGGCCGGAGAGCGGCCCGAGATCGCCGACTCAGCCGATTTCTAGAATTCGTCGGCGGCGCTCATCAGCCGCGTCAGGCGCGGCGGCGCGACCGAGCGCCAGCTTCGCTCCAGCCATTCCGCCACCACGTCCCAATCCACGCCGGGGCGGTTGAGGATCACGCCGATCCACCCGCTCGCACCGTAATAGGCGGGCTTGAAATAGGCCTCGGGCTGGGCCTCCACCAGCGTTTCCAGCTCGTCCATGCTGCCCGTCTTGACCAGCAGGGCGATATGCGGCGTGCCGTGATGCCGGTCGCTGAAATAGGCGAAGAACTTGCCCGATGTCTCGCTTCCGACGCGGAAGCCGGGGGAGCCGTGGCTTTCGCGGGCATGCGTCTCGGGGAGGGCCAGCGCCAGCGCGCGGACGCGCTCCAGCAACCAGGCGGGGTCCGAGCCGCGCGATACGAAATCGCCGAGCACGCGCGGATAGAGCTGGTGTTCGGCGAGGCGTACCCGGACCGCTAGGGTCTCGGCAGTTTCACCAGGCAGGATAGCAACCGCGATCTGGCCCAGCACCGCCCCCGCATCGAGCTTCTCGGTCACCAGGTGGACCGACACGCCCGCCTCGCGGTCCCCGGCCGCAATAGCCCGCGTATGGGTGCCGAGGCCGGGATATTTCGGCAGCAGCGAAGGGTGGATGTTGAGCATTCGCCCCTCCCACCGCGCCACCATTCGGGGCGTCAGGATACGCATATAGCCCGCCAGCGCGATATACTCCGCCCCGGCCTTTGCGGCGGCAGCGTCCATCGCCGTGTCGTGAGCGTCGCGCGACAGGCCCGTGTGTGACAGCGCATAGGTCGGCACCCCTTCCGCCTCGGCCAGCGCGAGACCCGGAGCATCGGGATCGTTGCTGGCGACCAGCACGATCTCGAACGGGACACCGGGCAATCGGCTGGCGTAGAGCAGCGCGGCCATGTTCGTACCGGCGCCCGAGATGAAGACGGCGACCCTGGCGCGCGGCGCGTCGCTGTCAGCCATCGTGCCCGGCGGACCAGTCGGCGCGTGCGGACCAGGTGCCGGCAGAGCCGCGCACCGTGCAGCCCCTGGTGCCGCTTTCGATTGCGCCGACCCGCAGCACCGTCTCGCCCGCCGCCTCCAGCGCCTGCGTCACCGCGGCGACATCGCTTGTCGCGACGACCAGCACCATGCCGATCCCGCAGTTGAAGGTCCGCGCCATTTCGGCGGGCTCGATGGCGCCCTGCGCCTGGAGGAAGGCCATCAGCCGCGGCTGCGCCCAGCCGTCGGCATCGACTATGGCGCGCGCGCCCTCCGGCAGGACGCGGGGGATGTTCTCCAGCAGGCCGCCGCCGGTGATATGCGCCAGCGCCGCGATCCGCCCGGCGCGGATTTCGGGCAGCAGGCTCTTCACGTAGATGCGCGTCG
>JAJYQP010000064.1 GCA_021794525.1 Pseudomonadota bacterium
TCAATCCCGCCACCGTCCGCCACCTCGCCATCCACGAGCAGACCACGCTCGCCGAGGTGGGCCTGCGCGACCGCTTCGGCCGCCTGCTGCCGGAACGACCCGGCAGCCACGCGGCCTGAGGGCGCGTTACGGCACCAGCACCGTGTCCACCGCCACGGGGTCGGTCTGCGGGTAATCCAGCGTGAAGTGCAGCCCGCGGCTTTCGTGGCGCTTGAGCGCGGACTGCACGATAAGATCGGCGGCGCGGTGCAGGTTGCGCAGTTCGATGAGGTCGGTGGTAACGCGGAACGACCCGTAATAGTCGTCGATCTCGCGGCCTAGCGTCTCGATCCGGCGGGCCGCGCGCTCGAGCCGCTTGGTGGTGCGCACGATACCGACATAGTTCCACATGAAGCGACGGATCTCGGTCCAGTTCTGCTTGATGACGACTTCCTCGTCCGAATCGGTCACCCGGCTTTCGTCCCAGGGACGGATCGGCGGGGGCGTATCGAGGCTGTCCCAGCTTGCGAGGATGTCATGCGCCGCCGCCTCCCCGAAGACGAAACATTCGAGGAGCGAGTTTGAAGCGAGGCGGTTGGCGCCGTGGAGCCCGCTCTCGGTGCATTCGCCCGCTGCCCACAAGCCGGGCAGGTCGGTGCGCGCGGCAAGATCGATGGTGACGCCGCCGCAGGTGTAGTGCTGCGCGGGCACCACCGGGATCGGCTCTTTCGTCATGTCGATGCCGAGGCCGATCAGCTTCTCGTAGATGGTCGGGAAGTGCCCCTTCACGAAATCCGCCGGCTGGTGGCTGATGTCGAGGTAGACGTAGTCGAGGCCGTAGCGCTTGATCTGGTCGTCGTTCGCGCGCGCCACGATGTCGCGCGGGGCCAGTTCCATCCGCTCGGCATCGTATTTCGCCATGTAGCGCTCGCCGGTCTGCGGATTGATGAGCCGACCGCCCTCGCCGCGCACCGCCTCGGTGATGAGGAAGTTCTTGACCTCGAGATTGTAGAGGCAGGTCGGGTGGAACTGCATCATCTCCATATTGGAGACGCGCGCGCCCGCCCGCCAGGCCATCGCGATGCCATCGCCCGTCGCGCCGCGCGGGGCGGTGCTGAAGAGATAGACGCGGCCCGCTCCGCCGGTCGCCAGCACGGTCGCGCGCGCGACATGGGCGGCGACCTTGCCCGTCGCCTCGTCGAGGGCATAAGCACCCCAGACCCGTCCCGAACCGCTGAAGCGGTCCTGGTGCCGGCCGGTGATGAAGTCGATACAGCTCTGTCCCGGCAGCAGAGTGATATTGGGGTTGGCGTTGGCCGCCTTGAGCAGCGCCTCCTGCACCGCCCAGCCGGTGGCGTCGTTCACATGGACGATGCGGCGGTGCGAATGGCCGCCCTCGCGGGTGAGGTGGAGATCGCCGCTCTCCCGGTTGAAGGGCACGCCGAGTTCGCACAGCCGGTCGATCGAGGCCGGAGCGCGCTCAATGACATATTCCACCACCTCGCGATCGTTGAGGCCGGCGCCGGCGATCATGGTGTCGCGGACGTGGTCCTCGAAGGTATCGCCCGCCTCCAGCACCGCCGCGATGCCACCCTGCGCCCAAGCAGTCGCTCCGCCGGTCAGCGACCCCTTGGCAAGGACGAGGACTTTCTTGGTCTCGGCGAGAGCCAGCGCCGCGGTAAGTCCGGCGGCACCCGAGCCGATGACGAGCACGTCGTGTAGCCTGTCGTTCATCGCGGCGTCATAGCCTGCGCTCGTATCGCGGCAAGCACGATTGCCACACCGGGCACGCCAGCCTAGCGCAATGGCCATGCAAACGGCGGCACTCGCCATCATCCTCGCCTTCGCGCTGTGGATCGCGGCGGGCAGCACGGTCGCGATCGCGCAGCCGGCGATGGCGCGCGCTTGGATCGGGCGCTTCGCCACCTCGCACCGCGTGAATATCGCGGAGCAGGCGTGGCGCGCCCTGGCCGGGGCGGCATTACTGGTGCGTGCGCCGCTTGCCGGCTGGCCTGCCGGTTTCAGCATCGCGGGCTGAGTGCTGCTGGCGAGCTCCGCCGCGCTGCTGGTCATCCCGCTGCGCTGGCATTCGGGCTATGCCGAGTGGTGGTCGCGAAACATGCCGCTTCCGGCGGTACGCATGGCGGGGCTGGCCGGGATGGTGCTGGCCGGGGGAGTGGCGCTGCTCGAGGTCGGCTGACGGCATTCCGAGTCGCGACCGCCCGCCTGTATGTAACGGCACGGAAACGTCCAAAACCCTCGCATTCCCGCAGGATTCGGGCGGTTCGTCGCCGCGGCGTTTACCATGTTGGACGAGACGTTAGCGCTGTTTCACGCAGGGGTTACGATAACGGGAGGTCGCGGGTCACAATGAAACTCGCCACGATTGGTTGCGCCCTCGGCAGGCATCGCCTGGACCGGGGTAATGTTCGCAAGGTGCAGGGAACGCACGTCGGTCGCTGCCGAAACTGCAGGACGCCGATGGAAGAGGTCATGCCGCACGTCTGGGAAATCCAGCGGGTCCGCGACGCGGGGCTGGGGCGGCGCTACTTCCTTTAACGAAGAGCCGGCGCGGCTAACCCGCGCCGGTCAGCTGCACGAACACGTCCTCGAGATCCGCCTCGCGCGTGGTCACGTCCTCGATCGCGTAGCCGTGGCTCTGCACCAGCGCGAGCACCTGGCCCGCGCTGGTCGCGTCACGATCGTAGGTGATGTCGATCCGCCGCGGTTCGACCACCTCGGCTTTCAGGAAAGCCGGCTCCATCGGCGGTCCGGCGAGATCCTTGTCGACCGTGACCGAGACGATCTTCTCGCGCGCCATGCCGATCAGCTCGCGGGTCGGCTTGTTGGCGATCAGCTCGCCGTGGTTGATGATCGCGATCCGGTCGCAGAGCTGCTCGGCCTCCTCGAGGTAGTGGGTGGTCAGCACCACCGTCACCCCGTCGCGGTTCAGCTCGGTCACCAGCTCCCAGAGCTGGCGGCGCAGCTCCACGTCGACCCCCGCGGTCGGCTCGTCGAGGACGAGGATCGGCGGTGAATGGACCATCGCCTTGGCGATCAGCAGGCGCCGCTTCATACCGCCCGAGAGCGTGCGAGCATAGGCGTCGCGCTTGTCGGCGAGATGGACCGCGCGCAGCAGTTCTTCCGAGCGGCGGAGATGTTTCGCGATTCCGTAGAACCCGCCCTGGTTCTCCAGCACCTCGAAGGGGGTGAAGAACGGGTCGAAGACGATTTCCTGCGGCACGATCCCGATGCTTCGCTTGGCGTTCCTGGGGCTTTCGTCGATGTCGAAGCCCCAGATCTCCGCGCGACCGCTGGTCTTCATCACCAGCCCGGCGAGGATGTTGATGAGCGTCGACTTCCCCGCGCCATTGGGGCCGAGCAACCCGAATATCCGGCCCTGCGGCACGTCGAAGCTGACGCCCTTCAATGCGAGTTTCCCCTCGGCGTCCGACTTGGGCGGCGGGGCATAGCGCTTGACGATGTTCTCGATGCGGATTGCGGGCGGGGTGGTCATGGGGGTTCAATAGGCTGCGGAGCAGGCCAGACAAGCGCCCTTCTCCGTTCGCCTCGAGCGAAGTCGAGAGGCATGGGCGCTGCGTGTCTCCACTTCGCTCGACACGAACGGCTATGTCTGGATGGATGACCGTTGCGGCTCGACGTCGAAGCCAGTATCGGCCCACCCCATGAGCCTGCCCCCGCCCGAAGTCACTCTCGTCGAAACGCCCCGCGTCTGGTGCGACGGTGCCACCGATATCCGCACCGGCGCGAATTATCGCCCCGCGGCGCTCGGCCACCCGAAGGTCTGGCTCCAGATCGACGAGCATGGCTATGTCGATTGCGGCTACTGCGACCGGCGCTTCGTGCTGAAGGGCGGCCCTGCGGACGGTGCCGATCAGGCCAACCTTCCCGACATCGCCGCAGGGGGCGATCCGGGGCACCGCTGACCGGGGTGACGGCAAGCGGTGGGCGGATGTTGGAGCCGCCTCCGCCCATCCTGTTCGCTTTCCTACATGGGCGCTTGCGGTCTAGCCTGATCCCATGATGCCGGGCCCGCAAGCCGGGGACTGTTCGCAGGGGCGAGGAGACCCTAGATGGGAGCGATGAGCATGACCGATCCCGCCAGCCTCCTCTACGCGCCCGACAAGCTCTCACCCGAGGAGGCGCAGGCGCTGACCGGCCGCCTGCTCGCCAACTGCGACGACGGCGAGCTCTACCTTCAGTTCATCGCCAGCGAGAGCTTCGGCTTCGACGACGGGCGGCTGAAGACGGCGGACTACAGCCGCGATTCGGGCTTCGGCTTGCGCGGCGTTTCCGGCGAGGCGACGGGCTT
>JAJYQP010000030.1 GCA_021794525.1 Pseudomonadota bacterium
GCTTGCAGCCGCCGCCGCACTAACCCTAGCCACGCCCGCGACGGCGCAGATGGCGATCACCCCGATGGGCCCTCTGCGGCCCGACCAGCAGGCCTTCTTCGGCCTCTACAAGGAGCTGGTCGAGACCGACACCTCGGTCACCACCGGCAGCTGCACCCAGGCCGCCCAGCAGATCGCCGCGCGGATGAAGGCGGCGGGCTTTTCCGACGATCAGCTGACGCTGTTCTCCGTCCCCGAGCACCCGAAGGACGGCGGGCTCGTCGCGGTGCTTCCGGGCACCTCGAAGACGATGAAGCCGATGCTGCTCCTCGCCCATATCGACGTCGTAACCGCCAAGCGCGCAGACTGGGTGCGCGATCCCTACAAGCTGATCGAGGAAGACGGCTATTACTATGCCCGCGGCATCGCCGACGACAAGTTCCAGGCCGCGGTCTATTCGGACGCGCTGATCCGCATGAAGCAGGACGGTTACAAGCCCCGGCGCACGATCAAGCTGGCGCTGACCTGCGGCGAGGAAACCGACACCGCCTTCAACGGCGCGGCCTATCTCGCCAAGGAAAAGCGCGACCTGATCGACGCCGAATTCGCGCTCAACGAAGGGGGCGGCGGGCGCACCGACGGCAAGGGCCATCTGCTGGTCCAGACGCTCCAGGTCGGCGAGAAGGTCTACCAGGACTACAAGCTGGTCGCGACCAATCCCGGCGGCCATTCCAGCCAGCCGGTCCCGGAAAACGCGATCTACGACATGAGCCGCGCGCTCGAGAAGATCGCCGCCTTCGACTTCCCGGCAGAATTCAACGACACCACCCGCGCCTTCTTCACCAAGGCCGGCGCGCTGCGCAAGGACGAGACCGGGGCCGCGATGGTCGCGCTGACGAAGGATCTGAACGACAGCGCCGCGATGGCGGTGGTGAACAGGGACAAGGCGCTGCACTCGATGCTGCGCACCACCTGCGTCGCGACCATGATCGATGGCGGCCATGCCTTGAACGCGCTGCCGCAGCGGGTCGAGGCCAACGTCAACTGCCGCATCTTCCCCGGCCACAGCCCGGATTCGATCAAGGCGGAGCTGGCGAAGGTCATCGGTAACGATGCGATCGCCATCACCTTCGGCCGCGACGACAAGCCGGTGGCCAAGGCTCCGCCGCTGGACCCCCGCCTCGTCGCCCCGATGGAAAAGCTCGCCGCCAGGTATTTCCCCGGCGTGCCGGTGATCCCGGCAATGTCCACCGGCGCGACCGACGCGGTCTATACCGGCGGCGCGGGCATCCCGACCTATGGCGTGCCCGGCGCGTGGAGCGATCCCGACGGCAACGGCGTGCATGGCCTCAACGAGAGGCTGAACATCAGGGGCATCTACACCGGCCGCGACTATCTGTTCGACCTGATCAAGGTGCTGGCAAACACCAGGTAAAGCGCGGGAGGGCAGCCATGCTCTCGGTCCTCGACATCTTCCGCATCGGCATCGGCCCCTCGTCCTCGCACACGGTGGGGCCGATGCGGATCGCGCGGCGCTTCGTCCGCGCGCTGGCGAAGCGCGGGCTGGCCGGGCGGACGGCGCGGGTCGCGGTGGAACTGCAGGGGTCGCTGGCGCTGACCGGCGTGGGACACGGCACAGTGGACGCGACGATCCTCGGCCTCGCCGGCTTCGCGCCGGACCGGACCGACCCGGACGAGGCTGCGGCGGCGCTAGCAGCGATCCGGCAAAGCGGTCGGCTGAAGCTGGCGGGGCATGAAATCGCCTTCGACCCGGGGGGCGACATCGACCTTGCAGGCCACATCATCCCCGACCTCCATCCGAACGGCATGGTGCTGCGCGCCTTCGATGCGGCGGGGGCCATGCTTCTGGAGGGCACATATTTCTCGACCGGCGGCGGCTTCGTCGCCAGCGAGGCACAGCTTCTGCGCCCGCCCGAGGACGACCGGATCAGGACGGGTAACGAAGTCCCCCACCCCTTCGGCTCCGCGGCGGAGTTGCTGGCGATGTGCGCCGAGGGCGGCCGCGACATCGCCGCGCTGGTGCTCGCCAACGAGGACGCGATGCGATCGCGCGCGGAGACGGAGGCGGGGCTCGACGCCATTGCCGGGGCGATGGACGCCTGTATCGACCGCGGGCTGACCCGGGAAGGGATCCTTCCCGGCGGGCTCAAGGTCCATCGTCGCGCCCCATCGCTGTGGCGTGCGCTTCAGGCCAATCCGCAATCCAACGAGCGCGAGCAGCTGTTCGACTGGCTCAACTGCTATGCGATGGCCGTGAACGAGGAGAACGCCGCCGGCGGCCGCGTCGTCACCGCGCCTACCAATGGCGCGGCGGGCATAATTCCGGCGGTAATGCGGTTCTATTGCGAAAGCGACGGCGCGCGCTGCGAGGCGAAGCGCCGCATCTTCCTGCTGACCGCAGGCGCGATCGGCCTGCTCTACAAGCAGCGGGCCAGCATTTCCGGCGCGGAGATGGGCTGCCAGGGCGAAGTCGGCGTCGCCTGCTCTATGGCCGCCGGCGGGCTCGCCGCCGTCTGGGGCGCGACCCCGGCGCAGGTCGCCTGCGCGGCGGAGATCGGCATGGAGCACAATCTCGGCCTCACCTGCGACCCGGTTGCAGGCCTCGTACAAGTCCCATGCATAGAGCGTAACGCCATCGGCGCGGTGAAGGCGGTCAACGCCGCTCGCCTCGCCCTCCATCGCAGCGAGGCGGAAGCCTGCGTCAGTCTCGACCAGGTGATCGAAACCATGCGCCAGACCGGCCTCGACATGTCGACCAAGTACAAGGAAACGAGCCAGGGCGGACTCGCCGTGAACGTGATCGAATGCTGATGCTGTTGTTGGTGATGCGCGTCGCTTCCGGCGCACTGCTAGTCGCGCGGCGTGAACGAGCGGATGGAAGTGCGCTCGGTTCACACCGGTCGCGATGATCTGCGGGAACTGGTGGCAAGGCTCGCCACCTAGACGACCGCTTTCGAGACGCGGCCGCTGGGTAGGGGGGGAGGTGGCGACCGCGTCTCTACTCGCGGATTGGCCCGCTTCCGCGGCACCGGCGACCAAGGGGGGGGACAGGTCACGCCGGAGCCATTGGTGGCGGTCGGGGCCGGATCGACCCGTATGGACCGAACCGCATCGCCGCATTGCTGCGGTCGATTGTTGTCGCGTTTATACAATTGTGCGGCGCTGCACAAAAGTGCGAAAAACTCCAGGTCGATTGCAAGAAGCGCAATGATCGCGGCGTGGGGTCCGTGTCGGCTGGACTTGCCGGACGGTCCTTCCTATCGGCCCGCCATGACGCTCCAGCCAACCGACTCCATCCTCATCGTCGATTTCGGCAGCCAGGTGACGCAGCTCATCGCCCGGCGCGTGCGCGAGGCCGGGGTCTATTCCGAGATTGCGCCCTTCAGCCAGGCCGAGACGGCGTTCCGGCGAATGCAACCCAAGGGCATCATCCTGTCCGGCTCCCCCGCCGGCGTGCCGGAGGAGGGCTCCCCCCGCGCGCCGCAGCTGCTGTTCGACAGCGGCCTCCCCATTCTCGGCATATGCTATGGCCAGCAGGTGATGAGCCACCAGTTGGGCGGGAAGGTCGAGGCGGGGCGCGACGGCGAGTGGGAGGGCGAGTTCGGCCGCGCCTTCCTCACCGTCACGCAGGACTGCGCGCTGTTCGAGGGGCTCTGGGCCGTGGGCGAGCGGCACCAGGTATGGATGAGCCACGGCGACAAGGTCACCCGGTTCGCGCCCGGTTTCGAGATCGTCGCCACCAGCGACGGTGCCCCCTTTGCCGTCATCGCGGACGAGGCGCGCAAATACTACGGCACCCAGTTTCATCCCGAGGTCGCACACACGCCCGACGGCGCGAAGCTGATCGCCAATTTCGTCCACCGCGTCTGCGGCCTCAAGGGCGACTGGACGATGGCCGCCTATCGCGAAACGAAAGTGGCCGAAATCCGCGCGCAGGTCGGCTCGGGCCGGGTGATCTGCGGCCTCAGCGGCGGAGTCGACAGTTCGGTCGCGGCAATCCTGATTCACGAGGCGATCGGCGACCAGCTCACCTGCGTTTTCGTCGATCACGGCCTCCTGCGCCTCAACGAGCGCAGCCAGGTCGAGAGCCTGTTCCGCGACCACTACAACATTCCGCTGGTGGTGGTGGACGCGGAGGAGCGGTTCCTGCGCGGCCTCGCGGGCGTTACCGACCCCGAAAAGAAGCGCAAGTTCATCGGCGCCGAGTTCATCGCGGTGTTCG
>JAJYQP010000042.1 GCA_021794525.1 Pseudomonadota bacterium
GCGGCTCGTCCGCATTCGGGATCTCAGCGAATGCGGGCTCAGACTGGCGCTGCCCAAGGCGACCCCCGTGGGTGCCGTTCTCAGGATCAGGCTGCCGGGCGACCCCAGGTGGCTTGCCGCGCGGGTGGTCTGGTGGGCTAACGGAACGGCCGGCATTGCTTTCACGCGGGCTATCGACATCCCCCGGGTCCCAGGACTGAAGCGGCATATCGGCGGGAGGGATATTCGCTTCGAGCCCACGCCATCATCGTCAGCAGAACCGTCGAAACGCAATGCCGGATGAAAAAAGCCACCATATGACAGGGTGGCTTTCTCGATGGCGCGGCGCGCTGGATAATCACAACGAATATGTGTCGCCGTTTGCCCTACCCTTGCAACGCCTTAGGCCGCTGCTCTTCGCTAATCACCGCCGCATCTGCGCTTAGACGCTACTGTTTACGGCGAAAGGCGAGCCGATACAGATGGTCCGCTTTGTGAAGGAAGCGGGCAACAAGCGAACTCGCAGCGACCTTTGAAGGCAGCCTCGCGCCGAGCCGCCGGTGTTACAGCGGGTCTGAAATAACCGGACATGCGGCAGACAGTTACATCGCTGAGCGGCACGACGCTTGGCGGAGGATGGCCGATCGGAGGGTTTTGGGAATAGCTAGCGCAGCGCCTCGACAGCGGCGATAAGTCAACCCATCAAGGTGTCGCACTCCAGCTCCCATGCGGGCGGCTCTGATGAGTAGTCTTTGGTGAAGCCGCTATGACGAAAAAACCTAGCAAAACATTAACCGGTATTTAGATCAGCAATGTCATATTTCTGTGATGCGCGCGTGGATGAGAAACATGGCAGGCCGTGTCTACACGCTCCGTCGGAACGCCGGCGAGGATCAGGACGTCCCCACGGAAGTGCGTAGCCGCCTAGTGGCGTCGCTTTTCGAGCGGCGGGATTCAATCGTAAACGGCGGCGTCGCAGGGATCCTCGTCGGTGCGATCGTTGCGTTTACGGATGCTGGAACTTGGGCGATCTGGTGGCTCGCAGCCCACACCGTCCTTTTTGTGGCTCGGGTCGTTCATCTCACTCGCTTCAACCGGCGCGCCCAACCCGATCCGCTCGTCGAAGCGCCACGCTTTGCCATCGGTGGTATCGCGTCAGCGTTGCTCTGGGGACTGTTGGGAGGCCTGTCGCTGCTGCTACTGGACGATGCAGTGCTGCAACTGGCAGTCGTTATCACCGCTAGCGGAGTCGCAGGCGGCACCGCGTCGCGCAATGCCGGCCATCCGGCGCTCGCCAAGGTGCAGGTGGCAGCTACTTTGATACCAACCGCCCTTGGAGCGCTGGCGCGGGGGGAGCCTCTGTATTTGTTCGTAGCGATGCTGTGCCTGCTCCATGTACACAGCCTCGTGAGCCTCGTGACCCGCCTCTACGCCGATGCGCTGACGCTTCTGCTCACATCGCGCGAGCGCGCGATGATGGCGGAAGCACTTGCACGCCAGAACGAGCGGTTCGAGGCGGCGCTCGACAATATGAGCCATGGCCTGTGCATGTTTGACTCCGAGCACCGCGTTATCGTCCACAACCGCCGCTACCTTGAACTCTTTGGTCACAGCGACGACGCTGTGACCCCGGGCACGTCGCTGCGAGATCTGTTTGCGCGCGCCACCGAGGGTACCGACCGGGACCCGGAGGAAGTGTTCAGCTTCGTCCGAGCAGAGCTGGCGACGCAAGGCCGCGCTGAGCTCGAGCACGACTTGGGCGAGAGCACCTTGGCCATCACTTACAATGCTTTGCCGAGTGGCGGCACGGTCGCGGTTTATGCCGACGTCACCGAACGCCGCCGCAACGAGGCGCACCTCTCTTTTCTGGCGCGTCACGATACGCTAACTGGCCTGCCCAATCGGAGACAATTCACCGATGCTGTCGAGCAGGCCCTTTCAGGCGATGCCGAGGGAGTAGAGGCGACTGCGGTTTTCTGCCTCGACCTCGATCGTTTCAAAGCTGTCAACGACACGCTCGGCCACCCAGCTGGTGACTCGCTGTTGTGCATGGTTGCCGCGCGTCTGCGGGACGAAGTGGGCAACGAAGGATTGCTAGCCCGCTTCGGCGGCGACGAGTTCGCGGTGCTCGCGGAGCGGATGAGCCAGCCCGCGGCCAGTGCGCTCGCGGAGCGCATCCTCGCCGCCCTGAGCCGGCCCTACGTGCTCGACGGGCAGCAGGCGGTGATCGGCGCCAGTATAGGCATCGCATTTGCAGCGGCCGGGGAAAGCGATCAGGACACACTGATCAAAAACGCCGACTTGGCGCTCTACCGCAGCAAGGCCGACGGCAAAGGGACGTGGCGCTTCTTCGACCCAATTATGGGAATCGAGGCGCATTGCCGGCGGCTACTCGAGATCGATCTGAGAGAGGCGTTCGCCAACGGCGATCTTGAACTTCACTATCAGCCATGCGTCGATCTCGCGTCGGGCCGGGCGATCGCTTGTGAAGCGCTCCTGCGCTGGCGGCACCCGAGCAGGGGCCTGATCTATCCGGAGTCGTTCATCGGCTTGGCTGAGGAAGTGGGCCTGATGGTGCCGATCGGCGAGTGGGTGCTGCGCCAGGCTTGTGCGCAGGCCATGTGCTGGCCCGAGCCGCTGCGTGTCGCTGTCAACGTCTCGGCCGTACAGTTTCGGGCCCACACGCTAGTTCCGGCCGTGGTGTCAGCCCTCGCGACTTCAGGCCTGCCCGCGGAGAGGCTTGAATTGGAGATCACCGAGACCGCGCTGATCGAAGATGAGGTGGCGACGCTGAGGGCCCTAAAGCAACTCCGGGAACTCGGAGTGCGGATCGCGATGGACGATTTCGGGACCGGCTATTCGTCACTGTCCTATCTGCGTTCTTTCCCCTTCGATCGCATCAAGATTGACCAATCGTTCGTCGGTGAGGTCGCCGCGGCTGCTGAGTGCCTGGCGATCGTGAAGGCCGTGGCCGGCCTCGGCTCCAGCCTCGGCATCGCAGTAACTGCCGAAGGCGTCGAAATGGAGGATCAGCTCGATTCTGTCCGCGCTGCAGGCTGTGCGGAGGCGCAGGGCTATTTGATTAGCTTGCCGCTGGATACTTGTGAGCTCAACCGGTACCTTGCCAAGGGCGGCCAGCGGCTTACCTGCGCCGTTTGACTCAGACGTGTAATGGGTGGGGAAAATATCCCCCGAAGGACCCGCAATCTGATCTCGCGCCCATCGCCGAATCGCCGCGAAATGCAGCCGCGTGCATATAAGGTGCATGTAGCGGTCAGCGGGCCAGCCTTCTCGCCGCCGCCATCACCGCCGAAGTCGTTGAGATAAATGGCGCGCCCGGAACGATTCGAACGTCCGACCCCCAGATTCGTAGTCTGGTGCTCTATCCAGCTGAGCTACGGGCGCGCATCGGAGGGGGCCCAATAGGCAGGCGACGGCAACTTGGCAATAGCTATCCTGGGCTGCCGGAGTTCCCTGTCGGAAACATCGCCGCGCATAGGGATATGTCTAGCGGCGGGCGCGCGAGCACGTTGATTTCCTCCGGCAGCAACCATGCGATGCGCGCTCCGTCCTCCAGCGCCTGCGGCATCCCCTCCCATTCGCTTAGCGTGTAAAGCAGGATGACAATTCCCTCTCCCGCCCCGTCGGCAAGGGTTTCCGCGAAAACAGCGGGCCGAAGATCCGCTACCTTTGCCGTGATGCCAAGCTCCTCCCGGAGCTCGCGAATCAACGCATTTCCGGGCGATTCGCCAGGCTCAACCTTGCCACCGGGAAACTCCCAAAGGCCGCCGTGATGCTTTTCCGGCGGTCGCCTGTGCATCAGCCAGCGCCCATCCGAGCGGCTCAGCGCAGCCGCCACGACGCACATCCATGTCGGGATTTCTGCCAGTTAACTTTACCTCGACAAGACATTCTTAAGGAGCGCGGCCGTAATTCGATGCCATCAGCCTGGCACGAATGTTCGAGGGACTATCGATGTTCAGATTTCTCGCAAGACTAACACGCGACGCCAAGGGCGCCACGGCCGTCGAGTACGGGCTGATTCTCGCGCTGATTTTCGTGACCATCCTGGGCGGTGTCTCCGCCCTGGGCAACGGCGTGACCGGCTCGTGGTCGAGCCTGGCCAACACTGTGACATCAGCTGCGTGAAAGCAGTTCCGGAATTAGGATTTTTTCAATCCTTATCTGGAAAAGAGGAGTGACCCGGACCGAAGGAGACATCGGTTCGGGTGGGGTACCGAAGACTAGACACCAGGAGACGACCATGAAGTTCATCAAGAAGCTTGCGCGCAACGAAAAGGGCGCAACCGCCATCGAATACGGCCTGATCGCCGCTCTGATCGCCGTCGCCGCGATCACCGCCATGCAGAGCCTCGGCAACAACCTGTCGGGCACCTTCAACAAGGTGTCGGCCAACATGACCGCCAGCGCCTAATCAGCGTCAGGTCAGGCGAACGGAAGCGGCGGGGGAAACCTCGCCGCTTTTGTTTTGCCCGGATTTCCGCCTTTACTCGATCTTCACCAATCTGGACGATACTGCGATGGGCTTGACCAGTTATTCGTTTGGCCAAGCACTTTGACGGATCTCAGGGAGGCTGGTTATGAAGTTCCTCAAGAAGCTTGTTCGCGACGAGAAGGGTGCAACGGCCATCGAATACGGGCTGATCGCCGCACTGATCGCGGTTGCCGCTATCACTGCCATGCAGAGCCTCGGCAACAATCTCTCCGCCACGTTCAACTCGGTTTCGGCGAACATGGCGGCTGGCGCCTGATACTTCAATTCAGGCACATTTATGAGCGGCGGAGGCGACTCCGCCGCTCTTAGTTTGCGGCGTTAACGGCCGTAGGTGACGATCTTCACCTTCTGACCCGCCGTGAGTCGGTCAGTGGACCTCAGCCCGTTGAGCACGCGGAAGCGTTCCACTTTCGCATTCGAATAGGCCATCCGGCTTGCCAGCGATTCGACGGTGTCGGACGGTCGGACCGTCACGACGTCGATCACCCGCGGGACGACCCGGGCTGCCTCTGCCGACGAGATGCGTCGCATCGAACCATACATCGAATTGAACACGTTCCCGCGACCGGCCGCGGTGATCGCCTGGAAATGGAACGCCCGGTCGTTCGCGAACTGGAAGGCGAAAACTGTGACATCCACCTGACCGCGGTTCGTGTTGGCCCGCGCCGTGGCATAGGCAGCCGGAATCCCGTTTACCGTGGTCCGCTGGATCGCCGAGGGCTGGAGCGACGCGTTCTGGCCGGCGATGCGCTGGAAGGCGCTGGCGATGTAGGTTTCCAGATTGCCGTTGAACGGCGCCGTCGTCAGCTGTGCCTGCCCGTTCTGGCCATTGATGCTCACCGCAGTGGTCCCATTGACCATGTAGAAGCCGTTCGGAGCGGTGAACGCGAGCATCAGCTCGGGATGGATGAACTGCTGTCCTTCGATCACGCCCTGCTTCGGATCGTCACCGTAGAGCAGGCCATCGATCCGGGTGAGGAAAGTGTCCCGATTGGTGAGGCCAGTGCGATTCCCCGCATATCGATTCGCGGTAGAAACGCGGCTCGCCGGGTCGGGGTGGGTCGAGGCCCACGCCGGCACGGTCGCATCGCCGCGTCCCTGCAGGCGTGCGTCGAGGCTGTTCTGCAACGCCAGGCTGTTTAGCACCGTCGCCATGGCGTGGGGATCGTATCCCGCCTTGACCAGGTAATCCTGGCCCAGCTTGTCTGCCTCCAGCTCCTGTGCGCGCGAGAACTTCAGGGTGAGGAGCTGGCTGCCCTGCTGGATGCCCTGGCTGATCGCTTGTCCTATCTGGCTGTTGCCGAGCAGGACGCCCGACAGGATCGAACCCAGCGCGCCGAGAATTGAATTCCGCTGGGCGGCCTGCTGGCGGCGCTGCGAGTGACGGGCCGCGACGTGGCCCACCTCGTGACCGAGGACGCCGGCCAGTTCCGCCTCGTTGTTCATCAGCGTGACCAGCTGGCGGGTCGTGTAGATATACCCGCCGGGGATCGCGAAGGCGTTGTTCACCGAGCTGTTCAGTGTCGCCACCTTGAACGCGTCGCGCGCATTGCCGAGGCCCGACTGCACCGCGATGTTCTTGCCGACGGTTTCGACATAGGCGGCCTGCGGGCCGGTCATCGCGCCGCCGAATTCCTGCAGGATCTGGACATTCGCCTGCGCGCCCTGCTGCGCTTCGGCCTGCGTGATCTGCTGGGTCCCCTGCGGGCGGGATTGAGCGTTGACGGTCGAACACCCGGCTATGGTGATGGCCGATAGCGAAGTCAGAAGAGCGACGCGCGACCGGCGCGTAAGACGGTTGGAGATCATGATCTGTTCCTTCCCTGCGCGGCCCCAACCGCCGGCGCGTTAGTGTCTGTGGTCAGGAAACAGCGTGCCGGGGGTTTGAGTTCCCGGCGCGGGCGTGATCAGCCCGCCATGAGAAGAAAGCGTTCCTCTCGCATCCGGATGAGTTCGCTGGAGGATTTGCCGGACAGTCGGTCCAGCTCCTCGCCGATCGCCTCGCCCAGGGTCACAGCGGTCGCGGCCGGGTTGCGATGCGCGCCGCCCGCCGGTTCAGCAACGATGCGGTCGATCACGCCAAGCTTCAGGAGTTCAGCCGCGCTGACTTTCATGGCCTCGGCCGCTTCGGGCGCCTTCTCTGCCGTGCGCCACAGGATAGAGGCGCAGCCTTCGGGCGAAATGACCGAATAGACCGCGTGTTCGAGCATCAGAACGCGTTCGGCACTGGCGAGCGCCACGGCGCCGCCGGACCCGCCCTCGCCCACGATCACCGCCACCATCGGGACGGGGAGTGCAAGGCACGCCTCGGTGGAACGGGCGATCGCCTCTGCCTGTCCGCGTTCCTCCGCCTCGATCCCGGGAAACGCGCCCGAGGTGTCGACCAGGGTCACGACCGGGAGGCCGAAGCGTCCCGCCATTTCCATGAGGCGGATCGCCTTCCGGTACCCTTCGGGCTTGCCCATCCCGAAATTGTGCCGGATCCGGCTGGCGGTATCGCTTCCCTTCTCGTGCCCGATGAGCATCACCTTGCGGTCCCCGAGCCGCGCGAACCCGCCCAGGATCGCCTGGTCGTCGCCATAGCTCCGATCCCCGCCCAGCGGCAGGAATTCCTCGAAGGCAAGCTCTACGTAGTCGCGGAAATGCGGTCGCGCGGGGTGCCGCGCCACCTGGGTCTTCTGCCACGGTGTGAGCCCGGCATAGGTGCGCTGGAGCAATTCTGCGCTCTTGGTTTCGAGCTTTGCGATTTCCGCCGAGATGTCGACCTCGTCGCCGGCCGAGGCGGCGCGAAGCTCCGCAATGCGCTGTTCGAGTTCGGCGACCGGCTTTTCGAAATCGAGGTAGGTTTGCATCGCGCGGCGCTAGTCCCTGCGGCGAGTGCGCGCAAGCGGATGGCGCTCGTTCACCAGCGCGACGAGACGCTGGGCGTCGACATGGGTGTATATCTGGGTCGTCGCGATATCGGCATGGCCGAGCAGGGTCTGGAGAACGCGCAGGTCCGCCCCGCCCTCCAGCAAATGGGTGGCAAAGGCGTGGCGCAGCACGTGCGGGCTGACCTTCGCCGGATCCAGCCCCGCCCGCGCACTGGCGGCCTTGAGAAGCTGGAACAACCGGACGCGCGTGAGATGCCTCTCGCGGCCTGGGAACAGGTGACGCCCGCCCGCCGGCCGCACCGACAACCAGCGGCTGAGTGCGTGGCGCGCGCGGCGGCTCACCGGGACCATTCGGGTGACGCCGCCCTTGCCCGTGATCGTCAGGAAAGGCGCATCGCGCGGTACGGCGGCGAGTGGCAGCGAGATCAGCTCACTGGCGCGCAGGCCGGAGCCGTAGAGCAGCTCGACAAGCGCCAGCAATCTCAGGGCGGCAGGGTCGTCCGACGCGGCTTCCTCTTCGAGCCTAGCGAATAGGTGCTCAACGTCGGCATGACTCAGGATCTTGGGCAAGGGCCGCCGCGTGGCAGCGCGCGGCAAAGCGTGGCTGGGATCATCTCCGCGCAACCGTTCGTCCACCAGGAACCCATAGAACTGACGCAGTGCAGAGGCCTTGCGTGCAGCGCTCGCGGGGGCAAGCGCGGCCCAGCGCTGCTTCAGGATGCCGAGATCGTCCGGGCCGGCGTTCGCGAGATCGGGAATCCAGCCCGCCGCCTGTTCGAGGTCGCGGCGATAGGCGGCGACGGTGTTGGTTGCCGCACCCCGCTCCGCCGCGAGCATGGCCAGGAACGCCTCGATCGCGGATCCGGCAGCGCTCAAGTCACGCGCGCGCGACCGCCTCGGCAGCGATCATGCGCGCCTCCGCGCCCAGCCCGACCGCATTCAATGCACGGACGATGTGATAGAGGTGGACGGCAGTCATCTGCTGCCAGCCCTCGCCCTGCATCCCGAGCCCCGCGAGCAGCACCACCAAGGCCTGGTTGCGGCCCGCGGCGGCGCCATCGATGGCCTGGGTCCAGCGGCTGCGGCGATTGAAATCGACCCCCAGCTCCTTCGAGTAGGCGTTCGCGCCATCAGCGGTCATGCGGTCAAGCCCCGCAAGCCCGGCGAGCAACAGGCGGCTCTTGAGCTGTTTCGTGCTGCCGTCGTCGCCCATAAAATCGTCGAATTGCCCGCCCGTCGCCTGACCGCCCTGTGGCCTTGCCAGCAACAGGAGCGCCCACGCCTCGCTGCCAATGGGTGCGACCGAGGCCCAGCGCGCCGCATCGCGGTTGTAGCCTGCCGCCAGCATCGAGCCGATCAGCGGCGCGGCGTCGGAAGCGAAATCCTTCGACGGGTCGAGGCGCGCTGCGGCCGAGGCGGTCAGCACCCAGCGCCCGTAGGGATCACCCTCCCCGCTGCCCCAGATCGCCTTGATCGCGGCAAGCCGGGTTCCGGCATCGGTCCCGACATAGGCGCTGCGCAGGTTCTGGACGGTGTCGGACAGCGCCCCGTCAGCCAGATCGTCGCCAAGTTGGGAATAGAGGTCCACCATCGCCTGCGCCGACAGCACGCCGCGTCTGGCAGCCAGTTCCGCCGCCGAAACCCGCTGTTCCGGTGCCAGCATCGGCGAGGTAGCGCTTGCGAGCGCATAATATGTCCCGAACCCGCTGGTCAGCCGCTCGGGAATATCGGCGCCCACCGCATTGGCGAGCGCAAAGCGCCAAGGGGTAAGCTTGTCGACGCCGTCCCACTCGATCGTGACCGAGCGCCGGCCATCGCCTGCCGCCCCGGCATAGCGTTGCGCCAGCAGGGCATCGATCCGCTCCGCCTTGCCGGTGTTGAGGATGCGGCGCAGGTCGGTGTCGGCGTTCGTCGCCTCGCCGGCATAGGCGCTGCAGATCGCCGCCGTCATGCGCCACTCGGTATCTTCGCGGGCGCTGCGCAACAGGCGCACCGCCGGGCACGCGCCGAGCAGATCGGCGGTCCCGACATACGCGGCCAGCGCGGCATCGGTCAGCGCGGGCGAGTAATTGGCGGTGTCGACATCCTGCACCAGAGCTCGTGCCGTTGCGAATTCGCCCATGCGGTTGAGGAGTCCCGCGCGCAGGGCCGCGAACTCGGCTGGATCCATGCCTTCGGGCGCGGCGAGGCGACTTGCGAGCGCGCGGCGGAGCAGGATGTGTCCCCACCGTGAAACCAGGGGCCCCCGCGTGCCCGCGAGCGCGGCCCGCACCAGGCGCGCCGGTTGCGCCGCCAGCGAATAGATGGGCAGCCCGCCTTCCTCGGGCGCGATCACGCCGACCCGCTCCATCCCGCGCTGCGCGCCGGGTGGGATATCGACCTTGGGCTTGAGGCCGAACAGCTCGTCGAGATCGTCGGTGGACATGCGCTCGAGCTCTTCGAGCGTGGGCAGGCGCGACAGATCGATGCCGCTACCGAGCGATGGGGCATCGGCGGTGGCACCCTCGGCGGGAAGCGCCTGCACCACCTCGCCCGGCCGCATGGCCGGGACGGCAGGGGCCGGACCGGTGCGGGTTGCGGCAGGAGCCGGTGCAACCACCGGCCGCGGTGCGCGGGTCGCAGCAGGGGTGGGGGCTGGCTGGTCGAAACCGGGCGGCAGCAGGTCCTCGGGCTGGCTCTGCGCCAGCACCAGGGTCGACCCGGAGGCAAGCAGGAACGCTGCTCCGATTGTGAAAGCGCGGCTCACCGGGCAGTCTCCGGCACTGCAACGTCATAGGTGATGGGGCGCAGCGGCTCTTCTCCGCCCTGGTACCAGGCCAGGATCACCAGCAGTACGGTCAATCCGATCAGCAACCCGGTCTTCCTTCGTCCCAGTCTCGGCAACGTCGATCCTCTTGCGCCCGGGACGACCGCCCGCTTGCACGCCCGATAGACCAGCTATAGGCGCGGCCGCAATGACCGAGGCAAGCGAATTCTCAGCCGAGTGGATGGCGGACCTGCGCCGCCGCCTCGACCGGCCGATCGTGCTCGTGGGGCTGATGGGCTCGGGAAAGTCAACCATCGGGCAGAGGCTGGCGGGAATGCTCGGCGTGGCCTTCGCCGACAGCGACCGCGAGATCGAAAAGGCAGCGGCGCGGACGGTCGCGGAAATCTTCGCGGAATTCGGCGAGCCCTACTTCCGCGACGGTGAGCGCCGGGTGATCGCCCGGCTGCTCGAGAGCGGCTCGGGCGTGATCGCCACCGGCGGCGGCGCCTTCGTGGACGCTGAAACGCGCGCGCTGGTGCTGGAGCGGGCCATCGCGGTGTGGCTCGATGCCGACATCGAAACGCTCGTCACGCGCACGGCGCGGCGCGACAGTCGGCCCCTGCTCAAGGACGGCGACCCGCGCGAAATCCTCACGCGCCTCCACGATCTGCGTGCGCCGCACTATGCCGAGGCGCAGATTCGCATCGAGACGAACGACCTGCCGCATCATCTGACGGCGATGACAATACTGGAGGCTGTCCACCAATGGCTGTGATCCCCGTCGCCCTCGGCGGACGAAGCTACGAGGTGCACGTCGGCGCCGACCTGCTCGACCGGGCCGATGGCCTGCTGGCACCGTTCCTGCGCAAGCCGCGCGTACCGGTGGTGGCCGACGCTGCGGCCTGGGCGGCCCATGGCGAGCGCTTCACCGCCGTGCTTTCCCGTGGCGGACATGAGGCGGTGGTTTTCGAAGTCGTTCCGGGAGAAACCTCGAAGAGCTGGGCCGAGCTCGCGCGCCTGACCGACTGGCTGCTTGGCGAAGGGGTCGAGCGCGGCGACCACGTCGTCGCCTTCGGGGGCGGCGTGGTCGGCGACCTCACCGGCTTTGCCTGCGCTATCCTCAAGCGCGGCTGCGGTTTCGTGCAGGTGCCGACGACGCTGCTGGCCCAGGTCGACAGCTCGGTCGGCGGAAAGACTGCCATCAATACCGCGGCGGGGAAGAACCTCGTCGGGGCGTTCCACCAGCCCTCGCTGGTGCTGGCCGATCTCGCCACGCTGGCGACCCTGCCGCTCCGCGAACTGCGCGCAGGCTATGCCGAGGTGCTGAAATACGGCGTGCTGGGGGACCGGGCCTTTTTCGACTGGTTGGCCGGGAACGCCGCGGCGGTGCTTGCGCTCGAACCGGCCGCCCTGGAACAGGCGGTTGCCACCAGCATCGGTGCCAAGGCCCGGATCGTGGCAGCGGACGAGCGGGAAACCACCGGCACCCGCGCGCTCCTGAATCTCGGGCACACCTTCGGCCATGCGCTGGAAGCCGAGACCGGCTTTTCCGATCGGCTGCTGCACGGCGAGAGCGTGGCGCTGGGGATGGCTCTGGCCGCCCGCTATTCGGCGCGACGCGGGCTGATGCATACGGGCGAGGCCGACGCGGTGGTGCAAGCCATCGCGGACGCAGGAATGCCCTCGGCAGTCGCCAATCTCGGGCTGGATTGCGACGGTGCCCGGCTTGTCGACCACATGCGCCACGACAAGAAGATGGATGCGGGCACCCTCCCCTTCATCCTGTTGCGCGGGATCGGCGAGGCCTTTCTCGCACGGGACGTGGCGCTCGACGATGTCGCGAGCTTCCTTGACGAGGAACTAGCGCGGCGATGATCCCAATTCGCAGAGCCGACCTGACCGCTCCGCGCTATCTTCGGCGCGGGATCGTGGGCCACATGAGTCTGGAGACGGGAAGCGGAGCCATTTTCGAGCCCGTGCCGGCACTCTATCGCCGACGCGGGTTCGTTAACGGGGCTGCCTTTGCAAATTACCGGTTGACCGATTTCAACCGTGCCTGCACCTCGATCTTTAACGATCAGGCCGCAACCCGCTTGCCCGGCAGCTTCTCGACATTGGGCGACGTGTCGACCGACTTTTCGATGATCGCGGCATAATCTGACATCATCTGATCATGCTCGGCGAAGAGCTTTTCCAGCTCGTCGCGACGGCGCAGCAGGATATGCGCGATGCCGGGGGCGAGGCTCTCGCCCTCGCCGACTTTCCCCAGCAGGGCCGCGATGTCGCTGACGGTGGCGTCCTCGGGCGATTTGAAGAAGTGGCCCTTGGAGTCGAAGAATCCGATACCTTTGCGTGCCATAAGTTTCACTCCGTGCCTTTGGAACAGTCCAAAGGATCACCGCCGATTCTCTCGCAACTCGCAAAAATAACCAGCGGATTAACCACGAAAATGCACCGCGCGCGTTGTAGCGATGCTTAACGGTTTATGCAGCTTTGCGAAAGTTGCGGCTTAACCATTCGCGGCGATGGGTCGGCGACCCATCAGAACAGGCGCGACCCGTTCGGGACGGGCGAATCGGGGGCGAACAGCACCACCTCGCCCGCCCCGTCCGCGAACCCGAGCGTGAGCACCTCGGACATCGCGGGCCCGATCTGGCGCGGCGGAAAATTGACCACGGCCGCCACCTGCCGACCCACCAGATCGGCAGCAGCGTAGTTCGCCGCGATCTGCGCGCAGCTCTTCTTCTCGCCGATGACAGGACCGAAATCGACCCTTAGCCGGTAACTGGGTTTGCGTGCCTCGGGGAAATCCTCGGCTGCGATCACGGTGCCGATGCGAATGTCGATCTTCAGGAAGTCGCCAAACTCGACAGGTTCAGACTCCGGGGCATCAGGATCATGGACAACATGCATTCTATTCCAGCTCCAGGATCACTTCGTTCACTGACAGGCTGGCCCCCTCGGCAGCGTTGATCTTGCCGACCGTCGCGGCTTTTTCGGCGCGGAGGATGTTTTCCATCTTCATCGCCTCGACCGTGGCCAGCGGCTGGCCGGGCTGGACCGCATCGCCTTCTCCGACATGCAGCTTCACCAGCAGGCCGGGCATGGGGCAGATTAGGAACTTGCTGAGATCGGGCGGCACCTTCTCGATCATGTGCGCAGCCAGCGGGGCGACATGGGCGGGCAAGACGCGGACCTCGTGCTTCGCGCCCCGCGTGGTCATGCGATAGCCGGTGCGGGTCGGTTCGAGCCGGATGCCGAAAGTGTCGAGCGGCGCATCGTCCTCGCCCGCATCGGCGGCATACAACTCGACTTCGACGAAGCGCTGGCCGGGCGTGTATTCCAGCGCGATCGCGACCGCGCTGCCGTCCACGGTAATCGCATCCTCCTCGAGGCTCACCGCGTGGTCCTCGCCAGCGATTCGAACCTGCCAGTCGCCACCCGGTGCGGTGGGGCCACCGAGCTGCCCGTCGATCCGCCGCGCGCGGTCGGCGTCGGCGGTGGCAATGGCGCCTGCTACCGCGCAGAGCACGGAAGTGGTGTGGGTGTCCGTCGCCGCGCCGTGGAAGCCATCGGGATATTCTTCGGCGATGAAGCCGGTGGTGAGCTCGCCCGAGCGGAAGCGCGGGTGCTGCATGATTGCGCTGAGGAAATCGACGTTATGGCCCGGCCCCTCGATGCGAAAGGCGTCCAGCGCCCGGACCTGGAGGTCGGCGGCCTCATCCCGCGTCGGCGCCCACGTAATCAGCTTGGCGATCATCGGGTCGTAGAACATCGAGACTTCGCCGCCTTCGGCAACGCCGTCGTCCACTCGCACATACCCACCTCCGTTCGCATCGAGCGACGTCGAGATGCCTCGCCCAGGTGTCTCGGCGTCGCTCGACACGAACGGGGCTTGGTGCATGACAGCCGTGGGCGGCTGATACCGCACCAATCTCCCCGTGCTCGGCAGGAAGCCGCGATACGGGTCCTCGGCATAGACGCGGTTTTCGATCGCCCAGCCGTTTATCCCGATATCGTCCTGCGCGAACGCCAGCTTCTCGCCCGCCGCGACGCGGATCATCTGCTCGACAAGGTCCACGCCGGTGATCGCCTCGGTCACCGGATGCTCGACCTGGAGGCGGGTGTTCATTTCGAGGAAATAGAAGCTCTCGCCAGAGGGGTCCGCGCCGCTGACGATCAGCTCGACCGTGCCGGCGCTGTAGTAGCCCACCGCGCGTGCCAGCGCGACGCATTGCTCGCCCATTGCCTGGCGCATCTTGGGCGTGACGAAGGGCGACGGCGCTTCCTCGACCACCTTCTGGTGGCGGCGCTGGATGCTGCATTCGCGCTCGTTGAGGTAGACGATGTTGCCGTGCTGGTCGCCGAGGATCTGGATCTCGATATGGCGCGGGTTGAGGATGAACTTCTCGATGAAGACGCGGTCGTCGCCGAAGCTGTTGAGCCCCTCGCGCTTCACGCTTTCGAAGCCCTCGCGCACATCGGTTTCGTTGTAGGCGAGCCGCATCCCCTTGCCGCCCCCCCCGGCGCTGGCCTTCATCATCACGGGATAGCCGATCTCGGATGAGATTCGGACCGCGTGCTCGGTGTCCTCGATCTCGCCGACGAAGCCGGGAACGACATTGACCCCGGCCTCCTTCGCCAGCTTCTTGGATTCGATCTTGTCCCCCATCGCCGCGATCGCATTCACCGGCGGGCCGATGAATTCGATGCCCTCCTTGGCAAGCGCCTCGGCGAAGCTGGTCCGCTCCGACAGGAAGCCATAGCCCGGATGCGCCGCCTCGGCCCCGGTTTGCTTACAGGCGGCAATGATCTTGTCCGCGATCAGGTAGCTCTCCGCGGCCGGCGAAGGCCCGATATGCACCGCCTCGTCGGCCAGCTGCACGAAAGGCGCGCGCGCATCGGCATCCGAATAGACCGCCACGGTCGCGATCCCCATCCGCCGCGCGGTGCGGATGATGCGGCAGGCGATTTCGCCCCGGTTGGCGATGAGGATTTTGGAGAACATCAAACGCGCCTTATCTGGAATTGTTTTTTCGAATGAAGAACCAAGTCATGACTACGCCAGCTAAGACAAAGAAGATGGCCGTGCCTGGGAACCAGAGAAACTTTTCGATCCCCACGTTCTCGCAGCCGGAGCCATCAGGCTCCGGCGCACAATGACCGAGACTAGCGATCAGAAGACCGAAAGCCGTTACGAGAAATCCTGTTACAGCAACCCCTAGGCAACTCAGCTTTTGCCATAGTGTCAGCGGCGACGGTTGATCGGAAAAACTCACTCCGCCGCCTCCACCACCTTGCAAGCCCGCATCGGCTCCTCGCCCCGCAGCGCTGTCAGCCCCAGCTTAGCGAACAGCGCGGCGTCGCTGTCGTCGCCCGCATTCGGCGCGGTCAGCAGCTTGTCGCCGGTGAAGATCGAGTTGGCGCCGGCGAGGAAGCACAGCGCCTGGGTCGCCTCGCTCATGCTCTCGCGCCCGGCGGAGAGGCGCACCATGGAGAGCGGCATGGTGATCCGCGCCACCGCGACGGTGCGAACGAACTCGATGTCGTCGATCTTCGCGAGGGGGGTATCCGCCAGCATGTCGCCCAGCACCGTGCCCTTGACCGGCACCAGTGCGTTGACCGGCACGCTCTCGGGATGCTGCGGCAGGGTGGCCAGCGTGTGGATGAAGCCGACGCGGTCCGCGCGCGTTTCGCCCATGCCCACGATCCCGCCGCTGCACACGCTGATCCCCGCCGCGCGGACGTTCGCCAGCGTGTCGAGCCGGTCGGCCATCGTGCGCGTGGTGATGACGCGCTCGTAATATTCGGGGCTGCTGTCGATATTGTGGTTGTAATAGTCGAGCCCTGCCTCGGCCAGCATGTCGGCCTGCTTCGGCGTCAGCATGCCCAGAGTCATGCAGGTCTCCAGCCCCATCGCCCGCACGCCCTTCACGATCTCGACGATCGCGGGCATGTCGCGGTCCCTGGGGTTGCGCCAGGCGGCGCCCATGCAGAACCGCTGGCTGCCCGCGTCCTTGGCCTGCGCGGCGCGCTGGAGCACCGCCTGCACGTCCATCAGCTTGCTCGCCGCGACGCCGCTGTCCGCCTTCACCGACTGCGAGCAATAGCCGCAATCCTCCGGGCAGCCGCCGGTCTTGATGCTGAGCAGCGTGCACAGCTGGACCTCGGCGGGCGGATGATTCGCGCGGTGGACGCTGGCCGCGCGGAACAGCAGCTCGGTGAACGGCAGCTCGAACAGCGCGGCGATTTCGGCGCGGGTCCAGTCTGTGCGGATTTGGGTCATTCGGCAGCCTCCAGTTCGCCCCCAGGAGGCGGCATGTTGTGCCCCAGAAGCCGCAGCATGTCCGCCGCGCATTCGACCACGTTGCTGCCCGGGCCGTAGATGCCCTGCACCCCCGCCTCGCGCAGGAAATCATAGTCCTGCGGCGGGATCACGCCGCCGGCGACGACCTTGATGTCGGCGCGGCCGGCCTCGCGCAAGAGCTGGATCAGTTCGGGGATCAGCGTCTTGTGCCCGGCGGCGAGGCTGCTTGCGCCGATCGCGTCGACATTTTCGGACAGCGCCATGTCGCGGGTTTCTTGCGGTGTCTGGAAAAGCGGGCCGCTGACGACCTCGAAGCCCATGTCGGCAAAGGCGCTCGCGATCACGTTCGCACCGCGGTCGTGACCGTCCTGGCCCATCTTGGCGACCATGATCCTGGGCTTGCGCCCCAGGCGGCGGGCGACCGCCTGCACGCCCTCGGTGACCTGGGCATAGCGGCTGTCGTCGGCATAGGCCTCGGCATAGACGCCGCGCACCGGCGTCGGCACGGTGTCGTAGCGCCCGAAGGCCGCTTCCATCGCGGAGGAAATCTCGCCCAGCGTCGCATCGTGGCGGGCGGCCTCGATGGCGAGGGCGAGGAGGTTTGTCGTAGAAACTCCCCCACTGGGGGAGGTGGCAGCCGCGCCAGCGGCTGACGGAGGGGGACCGTCGCTGCCCTGGCCCCCTCCGACGGCGCTTGGCGCCGCCACCTCCCCCGGGGAGGGAGATTCTTTGGCGCCATCGGCCAGAGCTCTGAGCGCCGCCTGGCACGCCGCCTCGTCGCGCCCCACGCGCACCGCCTTTAGCCGCGCGATCTGGCTGTCGCGCACTGCGTGGTTGTCGACCTCCAGTGTGTCGAGGTGCTCCTCCTCCGCCTTGCGGTACTTGTTCACCCCCACAATCACTGTTTCGCCCTTGTCGATCATCGCCTGCTTGGCGGCGGCGGCCATCTCGATCGCGGCCTTGGGCTTGCCGGTGGCGACATAGGCGGTCATCCCGCCCGCCGCCTCGACCTCGGCCAGCACCTTCCGCGCCTCCTCGATCAGCGCATTGGTCAGGCTCTCGACATAGTACGAACCGCCAAGGGGATCCGCGACACGGGTGACGCCGGTCTCATCCTGCAGCACCAGTTGCGTGTTGCGCGCGATCCGGGCGGAGAAATCGGTCGGCAGCGCGATCGCCTCGTCAAGCGCATTGGTGTGCAGGCTCTGCGTGCCCCCCAGAACCGCCGCCAGCGCCTCGATCGTGGTGCGGATGACGTTGTTGTAGGGGTCCTGCTCCTGCAAAGAGACACCGCTCGTCTGACAGTGCGTGCGCAGCATCTTCGACTTGGGGTTCTGCGCCCCCAGCCCCTCCATGACATCGTGCCACAGCGCGCGGGCGGCGCGCATCTTGGCGATCTCCATGAAGAAGTTCATCCCGATGCCCCAGAAGAAGCTGAGGCGCGGGGCGAAATCGTCGATCGCGAGGCCGGCGGCCATGGCGCGCTCCGCATATTCCTTTCCGTCCGCAATGGTGAAGGCGAGTTCCTGCACGGCGGTCGCCCCGGCCTCGTGCATGTGATAGCCGGAGATCGAGATGCTGTTGAACTTCGGCATATTGGCCGAAGTATAGGCGATGATGTCCGAGACGATCCGCATGCTCGGCTCGGGCGGATAGATGTAGGTGTTGCGGACCATGAACTCCTTGAGAATATCGTTCTGGATGGTCCCGGCGAGTTGCGCCTGCCCCACCCCCTGCCGCTCGGCCGCGACGATGTAGAAGGCGAGGACCGGGATCACCGCCCCGTTCATCGTCATGCTGACGCTCATTTCGTCCAGAGGGATCTGGTCGAACAGGATCTCCATGTCGCGCACGGTGTCGATGGCGACGCCTGCCTTGCCGACATCGCCGACCACGCGGGGGTGGTCGCTGTCATAGCCGCGGTGGGTGGCGAGGTCGAAGGCGACGCTCAGCCCCTTCTGCCCGGCGGCAAGGTTGCGGCGGTAGAAGGCGTTCGATTCCTCGGCGGTGGAGAAGCCCGCATACTGCCGGATCGTCCACGGACGGCCGGTGTACATGCTGGCATAGGGCCCGCGCGTGAAGGGCGCAAAGCCGGGGAGGCCCCCGGTCTCACCAAGGTCAAGATTGGCGGCGTCTTCCGCCGTGTAGAGCGGCTGGATCGCGATCCCTTCCGGCGTGTGCCAGGTCAGGTCACGCCCGCGCACTTCCTTCGCGGCAGCGGCGGTCCAGTCCGATTTGGTCGGTTTCTCTCTCATTCCGTCCCCCTACCCGTTCGTGTCGAGCGAAGTCGAGACACGTTTCGATAGCGGTTCTCGACTTCGCTCGAACCGAACGGAGGCGATCTATTTTCCCGTGAACGCCGGTTTCCGCTTTTGCAGAAAGGCCATTCCCCCCTCCATCGCATCGGCGCTGGCGCCCGCGATCCGCTGGCCCTCGGCCTCGGCGAGGAAGACGTCGTTCACCGTACCGTCGAGCGCGATCGCGATGTTGCGCTTCATCGTGGCATAGGCGAGCGTCGGCCCTTCGGACAGGTGCGTGGCGAGCGCCATCGCCTCGTCCATCAGCGCCTCGTCCGCAACGGCCTTGTAGATCAGCCCCCACTCCTCGGCTTGGCTCGCGCCGATCTTCTCGCCCAGCATCATCATGCGGGTGGCGCGGGCACGGCCGATGGCGCGGGCGAGCAGCCAGGTGCTGCCGCCGTCGGGCACCAGCCCGATGTTGACGAAGGCCTGAAGGAAATAGGCGCTCTGGCCCGCCAGCACGAAATCGCCCGCCAGCGCGATCGAACAGCCGACGCCCGCTGCCGGGCCGTTGACCGCGCAGACCACCGGCACCGGCAGTCGCAGGATCTGGCTGACGAGCGGATTGTAGTGGTTCTGCAGCGCCTGGTGGCTGCCGCCCTTGGATGTGATGGCATTGGCCTCCCCCCGCGCCGCGAGGTCCGCGCCCGAACAGAAGCCCTTCCCCGCCCCGGTAATCAGCACAGCCCTGGCGTCACCAATGTCGTAGAGCGCAGCGCGCAGCTCGTCGGCAAGCTGGATCGAAGCGGCATTCAGGCGCTCCGGCCGGTTGAGCGTGATCCGGAGGATGTCGCCGGTCCGTTCGGCAAGGATGGTTTCGTAGGCCAAGGCCGCTCTCCCAAGCGTTGCGTGTTGCAACCGTTTGGCGGGGAGTGCCGCACCAATCAACCCGTCTCGTCACTCCTGCGAAGCGCCTCACCACCACGTTTCGTCACTCCCGCGAAGGCGGGAGTCCATGCCGCAACCACAACGCAATATGGATCCCCGCCTTCGCGGGGATGCCTCAACTCAGTTGGACCAATGGGCGCCTTCCTTTGGCGTCTCCATGATCTCGGTCAGCTGCCCCATCATGTCCTTGGGGTGGAGGAAGAAGATCGGCGTCCCGTGCGCGCCGATGCGGGTGGGGCCGAGGATGCGCTTGCCAAGTCCCTCGAACCACGCCCGCGCCGCGGCGATATCGGGCACCTCGAAGCAGACATGGTGCTGCCCGCCGAGCGGGTTCCTGGCGAGGAAACCATGGATCGGCGAGTCTTCGGACAGCGGTTCGATCAGCTCGATCTGGGTGCCGCCAAGCCCACCCCCGTTCGTGTCGAGCGAAGTCGAGACACCCGGCGTATCGACGAAGCAGACCTTCACCCCCTGCTCGGGCAGGTCGAACGGCTCGGTGATCAAACTCGCCCCCATCACCTCGCGGTAATAGGCCACGCTCTCCGCGATCGAGGGCGTCGCCACGCCGATATGGTTGAGGCGGCCGAGTTTCATGGACTTTTCCCGTCAATAGAGTCGCCGAAGACTATGGATCGAGCCAGCTGCGGAAAATCCTCGAAACTCTTGCCCCCGACGTCCTTTCGCATTTCGAGCGCTAGCGAACAGAAATCCGCATAGGATTGTTCTGTGGCAAGAACCAGATGGGACGCTTGACGTTCGAGTGCCCGAATTACCTTCGCAGAACCGTGAAGAAGAATTTTGGCCCGTCCTTCGATCATCTTCGCAGTTGCTGTAGTGCGCTCGGCGCTGCCATCTTTGGCCTGAGACATCTCTGCAACCGCCTGGATGAAGAGTTCATAGTCCTTGGAGCGAGAGTCTCGAACGAATTGTCTGTGCCCTAGTATCCAGCTGCCAATTGATTGAACAAGGCCGCCGATCAGCGCACCAGCAAGGCCGATGAACGCTATAAGAAGTTTCGGATCGGCACCGGCCTCAGAGGGGAATATTATCATGCTTCTTCCACGGGTTCTCGAGCACCTTCCCGCGTAGCCTCCGCAGCCCCGAGGCGATCCGCCGCCGGGTCGAGTGCGGGTAGATCACCTCGTCGATATAGCCGCGCTGCGCCGCCACGAAGGGGTTGGCGAAGCGGTCTTCGTATTCCTTCGTTTTCTCGGCGATCTTGTCAGCATCGCCCCGATCCGAACGGAAGATGATTTCCACCGCGCCCTTGGCGCCCATAACCGCGATCTCGGCGGTGGGCCAGGCGTAGTTGAGGTCGCCGCGCAGGTGCTTGGACGCCATCACGTCGTAGGCGCCGCCGTAGGCCTTGCGGGTGATCACGGTGATCTTGGGCACGGTCGCCTCGGCATAGGCGAACAGCAGCTTGGCGCCGTGCTTGATGATGCCGTTGTGCTCCTGCGCCGTGCCGGGGAGGAAGCCGGGTACGTCGACGAAGGTCAGGATCGGGATCTCGAAAGCATCGCAGAACCGCACGAAGCGCGCGGCCTTCTTGCTCGAATTGATATCAAGCACCCCGGCCAATACCATCGGTTGATTGGCAACCACGCCAACGGTGCGCCCCTCCACCCGGCCGAATCCGCAGATGATGTTGGCGGCATGCGCGGGCTGGACCTCGAAGAAGTCGCCCTCGTCGAGCACCTTCCGGATCACCTCGTGCATGTCGTAGGGCTGGTTGGCGTTGGCCGGGATCAGCGTGTCGAGGCTGTCCTCGATCCGTTCCCACGGGTCGCTCGTGGGCCGCTCGGGCACCTGTTCGCGATTTGAAAGCGGCAGGAAGTCGAAGAAAGCGCGCGTCGCCAGCAGCGCTTCGATATCGTTCTCGAAGGCGAGATCGGCGACCGAGGTCTTGGTGGTGTGGGTGATCGCCCCGCCCAGCTCCTCCTGCGTCACGGCCTCGTTGGTGACGGTCTTTACCACGTCGGGGCCGGTGACGAACATGTAGCTCGAATCCTTCACCATGAAGATGAAGTCGGTCATCGCCGGGGAATACACCGCCCCGCCCGCGCAGGGCCCCATGATCAGGCTGATCTGCGGCACCACGCCGCTCGCCAGGACATTGCGCTGGAACACCTCGGCATAGCCGCCGAGCGATGCGACGCCCTCCTGGATGCGCGCGCCGCCGCTGTCGTTGAGTCCGATGACCGGCGCGCCGACCTTCAGCGCCATGTCCATTACCTTGCAGATCTTTTCCGCATGGCGTTTGGAGAGAGAGCCGCCGAAGACGGTGAAATCCTGGCTGAACACGAACACCAGCCGCCCGTTGATCGTGCCGGAACCGGTGACGACACCGTCGCCAGGGACCTTCTGGCCCTCCATTTCGAAGTCGATGCAGTCATGCTCGACATACATGTCCAGCTCCTCGAAGCTGTCCTGATCGAGCAGCACCTCGAGCCGTTCGCGCGCGGTCAGCTTGCCCTTGGCATGCTGCGCGTCAATGCGCTTCTGCCCCCCGCCCATGCGCGCCGCGGCACGGCGGCGTTCGAGCTCGGCGATATTGGCGGACATGCTCTCTCCTGAAACCCTATGACCGGCGGTTAGGACGCGATACGCAAAAAGGTCAATCGCGGGACGCCGAAATCAGGAACTCGACATTGCCTTCAGGGCCGGCGATCGGGCTCTCGACGATGCCCTGAACCGCGAAACCGCGCCCTTCGACCCACTCCCGCACCTCGGCGCAGACGCGGACGTGGAGCGCCGGATCGCTCACTACGCCTTTCTTGCCTACCTCCTCGCGTCCGACCTCGAACTGCGGCTTGATCAGCGCGACGAGGCGGCAGCGCGGTGCTGCCAGTTCAAGCGGCCGTTCCAGCACCTTGGCGAGGCCGATGAAGCTGGCGTCGCATACGACCCAGTTGCAGGGGCAGTTTATTTGCGTTGCAGTGAGGATGCGCGCGCTCGTCTGTTCGAGCACGGTCACGCGCGGGTCCTGCCGCAGCCTCCACGCGAGCTGGTTGGTGCCCGAATCGACCGCGAAGACATGCGCCGCGCCTTTGCTCAGCAACACGTCGGTAAACCCGCCGGTCGAGCTGCCGATATCCATCGCTACCGCGCCCGCCGGGTCCAGCCCGAAATGCTCGATCGCGTGGGCGAGCTTGATCCCGCCGCGCGAAACCCACGGGTGGTCGCGCCCGCGCACCTCGAGCGGCACGTTCTCGGAAAGCTGCTGGCCGGGCTTGTCGAGCTTGGTTTCGCCGGAGAAAACCAGCCCCGCCATCACCAGCGCCTGCGCCCGCGTCCGGCTCTCGGCGAGGCCGCGGTCGGCGAGCAACTGGTCGAGGCGGCGCTTGGATGATTTGGCGGCAGGCATTGGAATTGCGGCGCTTAGCGGCCATTGTGCGCGGATGAAACCGATCCATGCCCTCGGCGGCGCGCTGGCGCTGTCGCTTGCTGCTTGCGTCCCGCAGCCTAAATCCTCGCCTCCTGTGCAGCCCCGGCCGGTCGCGACGCCCAAACCGACGCCCGCCCCTCCGCCTGCGGCCGTGAACTGGATGGACGTGCCGCAGACTCCGGGGGACTGGCTCTATCGAGCTACCGGAGGGCAATCGCGCGCAAGCTTCGGCGACGGCGAAACACTGCATTTCCAGATCATTTGCATCCCCGGAAAGGGAATCACACTGGTTCGACCGCGAACGGGTGGGGATTTGATGCGGATCCGAACAGAAACGGTCGAGCGCACCTTGCAAGCCGAGTCGCGTCAGGATGCGGTGATTTCGACCGTGAGCGCCAACGATCGCCTGCTCGACGCGATGGCGCTGAGCAAGGGTCGATTCGCAGTGGAGGTCGCCGGCGCCCCACCGCTCTATCTACCGAGCTGGGCGGAAGTTACGCGGGTGATTGAAGACTGCCGCTGAACGGGGCGCTCCAACAAAAATGGCTGCGCTGAGTGCAGCGGGCCAAGGCGAATGATTCTGACGCTGGAAAACTTTTTTTCAAGGCTTGTTTTTGCACCCGCGGCACAACACATTTCCACTCAAGATCAGCGGCGAACGCGGTCTTGGGCTCCGGTGAAACGGCGGCTCTGGCTCACAAGCGCGAAAGGAGGTGATCCGATGTCTCATGGTTCAGCAGAGAGGTCGGCAAGTTTCCGCGCGGAGCACTATCGGTAAACATTCCTGATCGCCGATAGAGGCTTCGTGAGCGGCACTTCCCGCCGCTGACCATGCGAAGGGTGGTTCGAGCCGAGGCTTGGGCCACCCTTCTCATTTTTTGGGCCTGCCGTTGCGGCGGGTGAAGAAATCCCTCGCGCCGGTCCCCTTGCCCGCGCCGTGCTGTGGGCATATCGCGCAGGGATTATGGCCGACATGACTTCCAGCCCCACGACCCTGTCCTTCACCACCCTGCCCCATCCCGCGCCGGTCCCGGCCGAAGCGCGCGCCGAGGCGCTTGTCGATCCGAAGTTCGGCACGGTCTTCACCGATTACATGATCATGGTGGATTATGACAGTGACAAGGGCGGATGGTACCAGGCGCAAGTGTTGCCGCGCGGGCCGATCGCGCTCGATCCGGCCGCCAGCGTCCTTCACTACGCCCAGGAAATTTTCGAAGGGATGAAGGCCTACCGCCATCCCGACGGGGGCATCGCGCTGTTCCGGCCCGAAGAGAACGCGCGCCGTCTCAACGATAGTGCCCGCCGCCTCGCCATGCCGGAACTGCCCGAGGCGCTGTTCCTGGAGAGCCTGCGCCAGCTGCTCGCGGTCGACCGCGCCTGGGTGCCCGCCGCCGAAGGCAGCTCGCTCTACCTGCGGCCCTTTATGTTCGCGAGCGAGGCGTTCCTCGGCGTGCGGCCGGCGCGGCAGTACAAGTTCATGGTCATCGCGTGTCCGGTGGGTGCCTATTTCAAGTCGGGCCATTCGGCGGTGAAGATCTGGGTCAGCCGCGACTACGTCCGCGCCGCGCCGGGCGGCACCGGCGCGGCCAAGACCGGTGGCAACTACGCGGCCAGCCTCGTGCCGCAGGCCGAAGGCATCGCCCATAGCTGCGACCAGGTCGTTTTCCTCGACGCGGTCGAGCGCAGGTGGATCGAGGAGCTGGGCGGGATGAACCTGTTCTTCGTGTTCGACGACGGCACCGTGATCACCCCGCCGCTCGGCACGATCCTCCCGGGGATCACGCGCGACAGCCTCATGCGGCTGATGCGCGACGAGGGGCTGACGGTGCGAGAAGAGCCCTATAGCATCGACCAGTGGCGCGCCGACGCGCATAGCGGCCGTCTCGTCGAGACGATGGCCTGCGGCACCGCCGCGGTGGTTACTCCGGTCGGGACCGTGGTCGACCCGGAAGGCGACTTCACCATCGGCAGCGGGGGCCCGGGGCAGCTGACCGAAAAGCTGCGCGGCCGGCTCACCGGCATTCAAACGGGGCGCCATCCCGATCCGCATGGCTGGGTGGTGAGGGTTTAATCCTTCGGAGCGGTCAGCGCCGGCTTGGGGACTGTTGCGCTCGGGCGCAGCAAGATGATGGCGACGCCGATCGTGGCGACCGCCCCGCCGACCAAAAGCCTCGGCCCAACCGGATCGTCCGTGAGCCATGCGCCGAGCCCGATCGTGAACAGCGGATTGAGCAGCGTCAGCGGTACCAGCACATTCGCGTCATGGTGCTGGAGGAGGTGATAATAGGTCCCATGCGCGCCGATGGAGACGACTAGCGCTGCGAACAGCAGGCAACCGGCCAGCTCCCAGGGCGCCGCTACCAGCGCGCCGAGCGGGCTGGGTTCCAGCGCCACCGACAGCGGGACGAGAAAGGCGACCGAGGCAACCGACGCCCATGCCTGCAAGCGGAACGAGCTGATGCCGATCCGCTTCACGAACACCGATCCAAGCGCGCCCACGAGCGCTGACGCAAAAACCAGCCAGAGCCCGCTGCTCCTCGAAAGGCCGCCGCCCCCCGTTCCCGTCATCGCCAGCAGTACCCCGACGAAGGTGAGCGTGATGCCCAGCGCACGGCGCCACCGGACCCGCTCTCCCAGGAAAAGGATCGCGAACAGGACCGTCAGCGGCGCGCCGGCGAGACTCACGATGCCCGCTGCCGACGGTGTGGCCGTAATGAGGCCCATGTAGAGAAGTGCGAAGGAGCCCCCGCTGATCGCCAGCCCGGTCGCCAGCACGAGCGGGAGGTCAGCGGGCCTCGGACGCAGCAACGGCGCCAGCACCAGCGCCACGATGGCCCCGCGCGCCGCGGCGTAGAACAGCGGGGGCGCGCCGAGCGGCCCGACCGCGAGCTTGCTGACGATGGTGTTGAGCGCCCAGGCCAGATTCACGAGGATCATCAGGCCGAGGCTGCCGGGACTCATGCCATCATCAGTGCAGCGGCGGCAGCCTCTCCGCAAGCTCGGCGAGCCATACGTCCGCAACAGCATCGCTCGGAGCCCGCCAGTCGCCGCGCGGGCTCAATGCGCCACCCGCGCTGACCTTTGGTCCGTTGGGAAGCGCGCTGCGCTTGAACTGGCTGAACCCGAAGAAGCGCTTCAGGAAATTCTCGAGCCAGCGGGCGATGGTTGCAAGGTCATAGGCGTGTTTCGCCTCCTCCGGGAAGCCGGCGGGCCACGACCCCCTCCGCGCGTCGTTCCAGGCGTGCCAGCACAGGAAGGCAACGTGGCTCGGGCTCTGGCCCCAGCGGATCACGTGATGGAGGAAGAAATCGTTGAGCTCGTAGGGCCCGATGATGGATTCGGTGGACTGGATCGCGCCGCCTGCGTCGCACGGGACCAGTTCGGGGCTGATCTCGGTGGCGACCACGTCCTCCAGCACGGCATCGACCTCAGGGTTGAACTGGTCGGTGCGCACGGTCCAGCGGATAAGGTACTGTATCAGCGTCTTGGGAACGCCCACGTTGACCGCGTAGTGGCTCATCTGGTCGCCGACGCCGTAGGTACACCAGCCTAGCGCCAGCTCGCTCAGGTCGCCGGTGCCCAGCACGAAACCGCCGTGCTGGCCGGCGAGGCGGAACAGGTAATCGGTCCTGAGGCCGGCCTGCACATTCTCAAAGGTAGTGTCGTAGACCGGCTTCCCGTCCGCGAAGGCGTGGCCGATATCCTTCAGCATCCGCTCGGCGGCGGGCCGGATGTCGATCTCATCTGCCGTGATCCCGAAAGCCTTCATCAGCCGCCAGGCGTTGGATTTCGTGCCGTCCGAGGTGGCGAAACCTGGCATGGTATAGCCGCGAATGTCGCTGCGCGGGCGGCCCAGCCGGTCCATCGCCTTGGCGGCAACGATCAGTGCATGGGTGCTGTCGAGCCCGCCCGAGATCCCGATGGTGAGACATTTGGCCTTCGTCGATTCGATACGCCGGGTCAGCCCGTCGACCTGAATGTTGAAAGCCTCGAAACAATCGGCGTCGAGCTTATCCGGCCGGTTCGGCACGAAGGGGAAGCGGCGAATGGGGCGGATCAACCCGATGTCGCCGACGGGGTGGCGATGGGTGAAGCTCACCGTGCGAAAGCGATCCTCAGGGCGACCGGCATCCTCGGCTGCATCGTTGAAGGTGCCGACCCGCATCCGCTCGGCGAGGATGCGGCGGGTGTCGAGGTCGACGCAGCACAGCTCGGGCGTACGGTCGAAGCGGCGGCTTTCGACCAGCAAATCGCCCAACTCGTAGATCATACTCTGCCCGTCCCAGGCGAGATCGGTGGTGCTCTCGCCATATCCGCTGGCCGAATAGGCATAGGCGCAGATGCCCCGCGCAGAGCTGGCGCGGCTGAGCATGTGCCGCTCGTCCGACTTGCCGATGGTGACGTTGCTGGCCGACAGGTTAAGCACGATGGTCGCGCCGGCGAGCGCAGCCACGATACCCGGCGGCGCGGGGGCCCAGAAATCCTCGCAGATTTCGATACCAACCACGAAGCCGGGCAGATTCTCTGCCGCAAAGAGCAGATCGGTGCCGAAAGGCGCCTGGTGTCCGGCGACAGTCATGGTGAGGCCCCGGCAAGTGTTGCCGCGCGCGAACCAGCGCTTCTCGTAATATTCGCGGTAATTGGGAAGGTAGCTCTTCGGGACCACACCCAGCACTTGGCCCTGGGCGATCACCACCGCGCAATTGTAGAGGCGTCCATTGCGTCGCAGCGGCGCGCCGACGACCAGCACTGGCGCCCAGTCGGCGGAGGCTCGCACGATATCCACCAGCGCCGTCTCGACACTATCGAGCAGCGCGGTCTGAAGGTGAAGATCGTCGATTGCATAGGATGACAGCGCGAGCTCGGGAAAGAGCAGCAGATCGACGTTCAGATCGTGAGCACGCTTCGCCTCTGCCCGGATGCCGTCCGCATTATAGGCGACATCGGCCGTGCGCGTACGTGGGGTCGCAGTCGCCACGCGCACGAAGCCGTGAGTGTGGCAGTCGAAGAAGGGATGGGCATCCCCGTTGGCGGGACCGGGTGACAGCTCGGCGCTGGGCTCGGCAATCCAGTCGGCAGGCTCGGCGATACCCAACTCCGCGAGCTTGCGCTGGGCGCCGGCACGGGCAATCCTGCCCTTTGTCTCCCACCCGAATATCGTTTGCGCCTTGAAACCGTGGAGCGCCGCGAACTGCTCGACCGAAAGGGTCGGTGTCTGCCGCGAACGCCACGCGCGAAGCAACTGCCCTGCCCTGTGCATGGTTGGGGATTATCTTAGCAGGATAATAAAATCAAGCTTCGTCACTCCTTGGGGCTACGGCAGTTTTTGTTAACTGCGCCTGGCATCCGGTCTCCGACAGCTGCAAGTCATGCCGTCCGCCCGCTTGATGAGCGAATGCCTGCATGAGTTGGGAACCAAGGCCACCCACGGAGGACCGGGGGCCTAACGACACTCCACATCCATTATCGCTGACAATCAGCCGCCAGCCGTCTGGCGGCCCTTCGAAATCGACCTCGACCACCCCTTGGTCCAGATCAGCGAATGCATATTTGGCGCAGTTCGCCAGCGCCTCGTTGAGATAAAGGCCGATCGCAACGGCCTCCTCGCGTGGCAAGGTATATGGCTCAATCCTGCGGACAACGGTCACGCTCGCGCTGAACGAGGCCGCTGCCAGGCGGTCCACGATTTCTTCCAGATAAGGCTTCATCGCCACAGCAGAGCCTTCGCCCTGCGCGAGGGCGAGCGTGGAATAGGCGTCGGCGAACGTCTTCACCCGGCGGCTCGCGTCTGCCAGCGCGGCCTGGACCGCCGGCTCTTGATGGCGGCGCCGCTGGATGTCGAGCATCCCAGCCACCAGCGCGAAGTTGTTCTTGGTACGGTGTTCGAGGTCGGCGATGAGATGGAGCCTCCGCTCGGCGTCCGTCGCGAGCTGGTCGTGCGCCTGCCGCACCGCCCGCCGGAATGCCTCCGCCAGCACGAGCACGATCAGACCGCTTGCCGCGTTGATGATCACGCGACCTAAGTCGGCCGGGTCCTTGAAGGCGAAAGACCATGCTGGAGGCAGAACCATGAACCACGCCCACCCAAAGGCGAGGGTCCAAGCCACCAATCCTGCGAGCAGATGACCGAACAGCGTGGCGATCAGCACAGTTGGATAGACCATTGCGAATGGTCCGATGTGAGGGATGAAGATATCGACCACCGTCCGCACACCGAACATCGCCACCGCGCAGGCAAGCCCGAACAGCGCTTGGACGGCGTGCTTCGACTTTGCGCCGCGGATACGCCGCGATACGTCGAATTGTGCAATCCGGTGCACGCTGCGCAGCCCCTTCCCGTCGGCCGATCGATTGCGGCGGCGGCTCGCTAGCACATACTTGGTCGAGGCAGGAAACGTTTTTGTTTCAAGCGGCAATACGGCGGTTCTCGGCCAGCGATTCGAGATGCTCGATGAGCCCCCTCTCCTCACGGCTCAGCCACTGGGTCGATCGTGGCAAGCGGAGCGACTGCCGCCATTCGCCCTGCCCCTCAACGAGATCAAACAGGGCCGGATGGATGTAGCTCTTGCGGGTGACGACCGGGGTGTTGCCGAGGTGGTTGGCGACCTGCGTCGTAAGCGCTTTCACTCCCAGGTGCTCATCGGCCGACGACAGGAGCTCGAAAGCCATGACGCTGGCGTGCCACGTCCGAAAGTTCTTGGCGGTAAAACGTTCGCCCATCGTCTCGGCTAGATAATCGTTGACGTCGCCCGACGTGACCGGGTGATATTCCTGCTCATCGTCGACGTACTGAAACAGGTTCTGTCCAGGCAGGTCCTGCATCCGCCGAACAAGGCGAGCGACGTGGCCATCAGTCACGGTCAGCTCGTGCAGCTTCCCGGACTTCGCCCTGAAGCGCAGGCGCAAACGTTTACCGGTGACTTCGGCGTGGCGCTGGCGCAAGGTCGTGGCACCATAACTGCGATTGGCCTTGGAATACTGTTCGTTCCCGACGCGAATGGCACCGAGGTCGAGGAGGCGCACGACGCTGGCGACGATTCGCTCGCGGCTGAGGGCATTGCCGGCAAGGTCGGCCTCCACCCGCTTGCGCACCAGCGGCAGAAGCTTGCCGAAGGTCGCGCAGCCCGCGAACTTTTCCATTTCGCGCGCGGCCCGGAAATCGGGGTGGTAGCGGTATTGTTTGCGCCCCTTGTCGTCGTACCCGGTCGCGAGGATGTGCCCGTTCGGCGCGGGACAGAACCAGGCCTCGCGATAAGCGGGCGGCAGGGCGATGGCATTGAGCCTGTCCCGCTCGGCGGCATCGGAAATACGCGCGCCCTTCGAATCGTAGTATGCCCACCCCTTGCCGACCCGTTTGCGGGTGATTCCCGGAAGGCTGTCATCGACGTAGATCAGGTCGTCCATACCGTCGCCAAAGCACGCCGTGGCGCAAGGTTCCGGATTTCATGCTCGCCCCTGACTTCGACCCGGCCAACACGATTTCTGTAGCGCGATTGCCACAGTTGCGGCTTTCCTGCCCAGTGTCATTGAACTGTCGCCAACGCACCTTTAAGGGGCGGCCATTCCGGTGACGGCGCGGCATCGCAATCTCGCCCGCCCCGGCAGAGTTTCACGCGAACTTTCGAACGAAAACGAACGAGGGCAATACCATGCGTAAAATGATGTTTGCGGGCGTCGCGGCTGCGGCGCTTATCGCTCCCCATGCCATCCACGCCCAGGAAACGACCGCGATCATCCGCGGTAACGTGATGGCCAATGGGGCAGCCGTCAGCGGCGCGACGGTCGTGGCGACCGACACCCGGGCGGGCACCCGCTCGACCACCACCACCGACAGTGCCGGTGCGTTCTCGTTCGCAGGCCTCACCGCCGGCGGCCCCTACACCGTCGAGGTTACCAGCACCGCCGGCAACCAGACCGTCACCGACATCTTCACCGTGGTCCAGCAGCCCTATGACCTGCCGATCGAACTCGCCGCTGCCGACGATGCCAATGTGATCGTCGTCACCGCGACCTCGATCCGCGGCGCGGGCGTCAAGTCCGATGGCCCGCAGACAGTTCTCGGTGCTCGCGAGATCGCACAGGTCGCTTCGGTCAACCGCGATGTGCGTGACGTTCAGCGCCGCGATCCCTTCGCCAACATCGACTTGTCGAACGCGGGCGACCGCGGGGGCGCGGTAAGCTTCGCAGGCGTGAACCCGCGCTTCAACCGCTTCACTATCAATGGCGTGACCGTGGGCGACACCTTCGGCCTCAACCAGGACGCCAGCCCGAACATTCGCGGCCCGGTTCCGCTCGACGCGCTCGCCCAGGTTTCGACCTCGATCGCACCCTACGACTTCCGCCAGTCGGGGTTCCAGGGCGGCGCCATCGACACCGTGCTCAAGTCTGGCGGCAACGAATTCCACGGCACAGCCTTTTACTCGCAGAATACCGACGGGCTTTCGGGAGACGAGATCGGCGAGGTCACCATTGTGACTCCGAAGTTCAAATCAGAAACCTATGGCGCCACGATCTCTGGCCCGATCTTCAAGGACACGCTGTTCTTCATGATCTCGGGCGAGCGCAATACCGATCCGCGGCCCTTCTCGACGCAATTGGCTTCGTTCAGCAACCCGACCCTGGTCAACCAGGCGATCACCGACGTAACGGCAATCGCCAGTTCCAAGAACCTGCAGGCCGGTGAAATCCTCACGATCAACAACCGCACGGACGAAAAGGTCGTCGGCAAGATCGACTGGAACGTGATGGACGGACAGCGCATATCGTTCTCCTACATCAACTCCTTCAACGTCCAGACCAGCCCGAACAACACTTCGACCTCGTCGTCTGCGCCGCGCTACGGCCTCAGCTCCAATGCTTACGAACTCAGCGAGCTGCTGCGTGCCGGCATCGTCCAGCTCAATTCCGACTGGACCGACGCGCTGTCGACCGAAGCACGCCTCATCTATCGCTGGACGCGCCGCGGCCAGGAGCCGCTCCTCGGCCGCACTCACGGCCAGTTGTCGGTGTGCGCCGATGGAACTTCGGGGGGATCGGCCACGGGCTGTTCGACGGGTATCCCCACCATCACCTTCGGGCCGGACAACTTCCGCCAGACCAACCAGCTGTTCTACGACACCTGGGCCGGGTCGCTGCTCGGCCGCTACAAGGCGGGCGATCACCAGATTTCGGCGCTGTTCGAGATCACCCGCAACCGCACCTTCAACAACTTCGTGCCCAACAGCCTGGGCTCGTGGTATTTCGACTCGCTGGCTGATTTCCGCAGCGGGACGGCCAACTCGCTGTCCTACGCGGCGGTCATCGGCGGTGATCCCGCGGGCGCCGCCGCGGACTTCAACTACGCGGCCTATACCGTCGGGATGCAGGATGTGTGGTCGCTCACCGACACCTTCACGCTGACCTACGGCGCGCGCTACACGATGTACGACATGGACACCTACCCGGTGCTCAACCCGTTCTTCACGCAGCGTTACGGCTTCACCAACCTCAAGACCTACAAGGGCCTCGACCAGTTCGAGCCGCGCATCAGCTTCGCATGGAAACCCGATTCGACGCCGCTCCGCCTGCGCGGCGGCGTGGGCATCTTCGGCGGCGGTTCGCCCGACATCTTCCTGTCGAACAGCTTCTCCAACACGGTGCTGACCAACACTCTCTCGATCACTCGCGATGCCAGCTGCGACACTCCCGGCACCCTGTGCGACCTGGCGTTGAACAACGTCACCGGCCAGATCCCGGCGACGCTCGCCAGCCAGCTGTCGAACCCCACCTTCAACCCGAACCTGCCGCGGACGGTCACCAGCGCCGTTTCGCCCGATTTCCACCTGCCGCGTTCGCTGAAGGCGACGCTGTCGGCGGATTACGACTTCTGGGGCATCAACTTTGGCGCCGACTACTACTACGGCGAAACGATCGACGGGATCGGCTTCACCGACCTGCGGTCGGTGCAAGTCGGCACCCTTCCCGACGGCCGTCCCCGCTACCAGAACGTGTATTTCACCGGCGATAACAACTTCGACATCATGGTGTACAACACCAAGGGTGGACGGTCGCATATCGGCGTGGTGCGGTTCCAGAAGGACTTCGACTGGGGTCTTTCGTTCGGCGGCAGCTACACGCTGCAGGATGTGAAGGATGTCGGCAACGCGACCTCATCCACGATCACTTCGAACTTCCGCAACCAGTCTTTCGTGGATCCGAACCGCCCATCGTACGGGACTTCGAGCGACCAGATCAAGTGGGCGTTCAAGTACAATCTCAGCTACGATCACGCGTTCTTCGGCGACTATCGCACGATCTTCGCCCTCTTCGGCGAAACCCGCGCGGGGCGTCCGTACAGCTACACGATGCTCGACAACACGTTCAATCGTCAGGACGTGTTCGGGACTCCGCTGGGCGGCAGCAGCTCGCCGACGCACCTCATTTATGTGCCGACCGGGCCGTCCGACCCGCTGGTGCAATATGGAGATGCCACCACGGCCACGGCGCTCGATGCCTTCATCAACGGCACCGAACTGGCGAAATACCGCGGTCAGATCGCGCCCAAGAACATCGCCCGCAGCCGCGCCTTCACCCGGATCGACCTGCATCTCGAGCAGGAACTGCCGGGCTTCTTCGGCGAATCGCGCTTCAGTGTGTTCGCCGACATCAACAACCTGCCCAACCTCATCAACAAGGACTGGGGCGGCCTGCGCCAGCTCGGCTTCCCTCCGGTTGCCGCGCTGGTCAACGTACAATGCGTCAATGCCGCGAACCAAGTGGTGCCTACTGGCACCCCGGTTAACGGGACCTCGACCCCGGCAACGGGCAGCATCCCGAACACCTCTTGCGTTCGCTACCAGTACTCGGGCTTCCGCGCCCCCAACGACAGCTCGCTGAACGTCACCCAGTCGCTCTACGCGATCCGCGTCGGCGCCCGCTTCACCTTCTGACCGCGGCACCAGCGACACGAAAGGGCCCGGGGCGCGACAAGCGCTCCGGGCCTTTTTCATTGGCGATGCGTGAGTTGCTGGCTGGCGCGGCAGGAGCCCAGCCAATTTTTGCCAAGCATCTCAAAGCACGCGGAAATCCGCAGATGCGCAACTGGCCTCCCAAGGCGAATGGGGACAGCTACTCGGGACATTCGGTGGTGGCAATAACGGCGTGACCTGCTGTCCCAAACGGAGTCACTCCGCCGGGCTGCGATTGCTGTGACCAAACCATAAATCACACGGCGGAACTGAACCTGCTCGGCGACTGCTGGCGATAGGAGTCGAACAAGGCCGCGATTGTGCGCGCATAGGGCAGGCCGTCTGCGGTGATCGTCAGCCAGTCGCCGTCAAGTGAGGCGAGCCCGCGCACGACGAAAGGCTGCAACGCGCATGCGAGGGTTGCAGCGAGGCCTGTGCCGATCCTCGCGCGGCTGTCGCACAGAAGGCGCTCGATGATGGCACCCCGGTGCTGGTCCTCGGCTGACCTCTCGATGCCGCGATTGGCGGCAAGTTGGCCTTGCGAGGTGATCATGCGATATCGCCCCGAGTTCTTTTCATTCTGCGCGAGAAGGTGCGGAAACGCGCTGATTGCCGACGCGCCCAGCCCGATCAGCGTCGGCGCAGGATCGTCGGTGAAGCCCTGGAAATTGCGATGCAGCCTTCCCGCCATCGCCGCCGAGGCGAGTGGATCGCAACCCGGTGCGGCGAAGTGATCGAAGCCCACCGGGGTGTAACCGTGCGTCACGAAATAGGAGAAACCAAGCTCCGCCATCCGGAAGCGCTCGCGCTGATCCGGCAAGGCCGTCGCATCGATGGCGCGCTGGCGCGGGACGATATGGGGCACGTGCGCGTAGCCGAACAAGGCAACCCGGTCAGCGCCAAGCACCCGCGTGCGCTGGAGGCTGTCCTCCAGATCATGCAGCGACTGGCCGGGAAGGCCATACATCAGGTCGAAATTGAGAGAAGTTACCCCGGCATCGCGAAGCAGGTCCACCGCGGCCACGATGCTGTCCTCGCTCTGCTCGCGACCGATGGCCGTCTGGCAGTGCGGTGCGAAGGTCTGCACGCCGAGGCTGGCGCGCTCGATCCCAACGGCCGCGATCACGGTGCCCCACATTTTGGTGAGCGAACGGGGATCGAGCTCGATCGAGAAAACCGGATCGACCAGCGGGAATGCCACGTAGAGGGCTTCCACGAGCCGGGTGAAATCCACCGGGTCCAACGCATTGGGGCTGCCGCCGCCGAACGAGATTCGCCTGACCTTCGCATCACGTGGAAGGAGCGAGGAGACGTGCCGTATCTCTACCTCGAGCGCATCGAGGTAGGACCGCAATCGCTGCCGCCGGTTGGCGGCGCCGGTGTTGCAGCCGCAATAATGACAGATGCGCTCGCAGAACGGGATATGCACATAGAGCGACACGTCGCCATGCGCCTGCTCGAGCGCGGAGCGATAGAGCGCGGTGTCGACCGGACCAAATTCGGCCGCAGTCGGGAAGCTGGTGTAGCGCGGGACCGGGGTCGCAAGCAGGTCGGGATGATAGGGCCACATACGATCCCGGATCGCATACCCGGTCGATCACTTCATTGCGCTCGATCAAAACGTTTGCGCTCGCACCCTGCGTGACAGGCCTTCATGTCGCAGGGCGCGGACGGGGCTTCGCGGCCACCCTTGGGCAGCGGGATCGTGATTGTGCCGCCGCCACAAAGACGAGCGGTTATCCCGGCCTGCGCGGGCATGGCATGCACACCCAGCATCAGCGGGACCAGGGCACCAACTCCGAAAACGGTCGTCTTCATTCCTCGTCCTCGATCAGGATACGTTGGGCGGCGCCGTCGAGGTCGTCGAATTGATCCTGCCGCATTGCCCAGAAGAAGCCTGCCAGCCCGAGCAGGCCCATCCCGAGCGCTACCGGGATAAGGAAGGCGAGGCTGTTCATCGCGCGGCCCGCGCGAGGCGCCGGCAATTGGCGATGGCGACCAGCGAGCTCGTCGACATCGCGACCGCAGCTACGAGGGGGGTGACGAACCCCAGCACGGCCAGCGGAACCGCCAGCAGGTTGTAGCCGATCGCGAAGGCAAAGTTCTCGCGAACCACGCGCATCGTCCGCCGCGCCGCTCTCACCACGAACGCCACCGGCATGAGCTGCTCACCCACGAAGACAGCGTCTGCGGCCTGCTGGCTGATGTCGCTCGCGGTGCCCGGCGCGATAGAAACATAAGCCCCGGCGAGGGCCGGTCCGTCATTCAACCCGTCCCCCACCATCAGCGGCCTGTGCCCCGCCGCCTTCAGCCGTCCGAGCAGGTCGAGCTTGTCCTGCGGCGTGGCCGAGCCGACACCCAACACACCGAGCTCGCGTGCCAGCGCGCTGACCGCCTCAAGGCGATCACCCGAGACGATCTGCGCGGGAAACGGAAGCGCAGCCAAGGCCTCGCGCGCGTCGGGTCGAAGCGCATCGCTGAAGGGAATTCGCCAGCGATCGACGCCGATCGCGAGGTCGCAAGCGATACCGTCGCCACCTTCTCTCGAAGCGCCCAGCATAACGGGTTTTCCGCCCACCAGCCCCAAGACTCCTCGTCCGGGTTTCTCGGCGAGGTCGACCACCGCTGCCGGCGTGACCCCTTCGCGAAGCAAGGCGGCGGCCAGCCCCCGGCTGAGCGGATGGCGGCTCGCCTGAGCCAGGGCCAAGGCGACCGCCTTGGCTTGCGGGCTGAGACCCGCCACCTCCGGGAGCGGTTCGCCGCGCGTCAGGGTGCCCGTCTTGTCGAACAACGCGATATCCGCCTCCGCCAGGCGTTCCAGCGCGCTGCCGTCCTTGACCAGCATCCCGCGCCGCCCGAGCGCGCCGATGGCGACGACCTGCGCCGCGGGCACCGCCAGGCCCATCGCGCAAGGGCAGGTGATGATGAGCACCGATACCGCGATCACCAGCGACTGGTGCAGCCCCGCCCCTGCGATCATCCACCCGGCGAAGCTCAGCGCGGCAAGCGAGTGAACGAGCGGCGCATAAAGCCGCGAGGCTCGGTCGGCGATGCGGACGTAGCGGCTGCGGGATTGCCCCGCCTCGTCCATCAGCCGCGCGATCTCGGCCAGCGCGGTGTCGTCTGCCGCCTCGGTGATCCGCACATGGATCGGCGCGAGGAGATTGATCGCGCCAGCATGGACCTTCATGCCGACCGCAACCGGAGCGGGCGCGCTCTCGCCGGTGAGCATGGCATTGTCGAGCGCGCTCGTGCCGCTTTCGATGACGCCATCGGCTGCGAGTGCTTCTCCTGCCGCGACGAGCATCAGCATTCCCGTTTGCAGCGCACGCGCTTCGAGCCGCCGCGTCGAGCCATCGGCTTGGAGCACGGCGGCGCTGCGTCCCATTCGCGACAGGAGTGCGCCGATACCTGCCCGTGTGCGCCCGCGCATGGTCGCATCGAGCGCCCGCCCCGCGAGCAGGAAGAACAGCAGCATCACCGCGCCGTCGAAATAAGCGTGCGGCCCCCATGTGATCGTCTCGTAGAGGCTCAGCCCTGTCGCCAGCAGCACGCCGATGGAGATCGGCACATCCATGTTGGTGCGGCGGTGACTGAGCGCCATCCAGGCGGATGCAAAGAACGGTCGCCCGGAATAGGCGACGACCGGCAGCGCGATGATCGCGGACAGCCAATGGAACAGCTCGCGCACCGCCCCACCCGCACCCGACCATACGCTGACGGACAGCAGCATGATGTTCATCATGCCGAAGCCCGCCACTGCCAGCGCGCGAAGCAGCCTCCGCGTTTCGCGATCGTCCTGTGCCAGCGGGTTGGCGGCAGCAGGCTGGGCTTCGAAGCCGAGGACAGCCAGCGCCGCGATCAAGTCGGCCTCGTCGACCGCAGCGGTGTGACGCACCGCAACGCGCTTGGCCGAGAAATTGACCCGGACCGCTCCGACGCCCTGGACAAGAGCCAGCTCGCGCTCGATCTTCCCGATGCAGCCTGCGCAGCGGATACCGGGGACCGTCAGGCGCGTATCGATCAGCGCCTCGACCGAAGGAAAGGTGGTAGGGGCATTCATCCAACCCGCGCCTCGTGCGACCAGTGCTTTCCGTCAGCGCTCGCCTCGAGCCGCACGATCCAACGACCGCTTTCGGTGCCCGGCGAGCGGAGGCTGGCCGGACCGCTGCGGACCAGCGCCACGGTCCGATCCTCGGGCGGACCCAGCGGACGGCGCAAGTGAGCAACGACGACCGCGTCGGCCGGTATTCCCCTCGTCTCGATGACGAGCCGCCCGTCGGCATCGCGCGATACGACGGCCTTCCAGCCCAGCGCATCCTCGCGCCGCTGCTCGTCGATCCAGCGATTGTAGTCCTGGCTGGCGATGTAGGAATTCTCGACGACGACCCCGCCGAAGCCGCGGGTGGCCGTCCACGCCATGCCGAAATTGACCGCGATCACGATGGCGAAAAAGCCGACCAGGAGCGCGGTCATGTGCCAGCCGGTAAACCTGCGTGTCATGTGCTCATTCTCCCGGGCCGGTGAAGCGGACAGTCTCGCGATCATGTTCGCGCGGTTGATCGAGCGATGTCAACGTCATGGTGAAGTCGTGCGAAGGCGTGTCCTTCGGTGCCACAATATAGGCACGGACGGTGAGAAGCTGGTCGGCGGGTACGGTGAACTGCTGGCGCGCAGCGGCGTTTTTGCGGTCGATGGTGTCGCTCCACATGACCGCCCCCGGCAGTCCGTCGAGCGCCACCTCCATCCGGCGCGGCCTGCTCTGCATGTTGCGAAGGCGCAGCGTGTAGGAGTTGCGGACCGAGCCGTCGCTCATCAGCATGAAGGGCGGATTGCGATCCGGCGCGACGGAGAGCGCGAGATGACTGCGCGCGCCCAGCATGAACAGCAGGCCTGCGCCAACACTCCCCCAGATCAGGAAATAGGCGATGGTGCGCGGGTGCAGGATCGACTTCCAGGGGCTGCGCGGCGGCGCGCCCGCGGCCTCAGCCTTGCAATCGTCGAGGGTCGCGTAGTCGATGAGGCCCCGTGGGCGTCCGATATCGGCCATGATCCGGTCGCAAGCGTCGATGCACAGGCCGCAGGTGATGCATCCGATCTGCGGGCCTTCGCGGATGTCGATGCCCGTCGGGCAGACCTGCACGCAATAAGTGCAGTCGATGCAGTCGCCGAACTCGCCGGGCGCTTTTTCTGCTTTCTTGACGCTTCCCCTCGGCTCGCCTCGCCAGTCCTTGTAGGTGACGATCAGGCTCTTCTCGTCAAGCATCGCGGTCTGAATGCGCGGCCATGGGCACATGTAGATGCACACTTGTTCGCGCATGAAGCCGCCGAGCGTCACCGTGGTGAGCGTGAGGATGGCGACCGTGATGTAGGCGATCGGTGCCGCCTCACCGCGCCAGAAATCGTGCACGAGCGTCGGCGCGTCGGCGAAATACATGATCCACGCGCCGCCGGTCCAGAAGCCGATGGCGAGATAGATCGACCACTTGAAGGCGCGCCGCAGTGCCTTGCCCCAAGTCCAGGGCGCTGCGTCGAGTTTCTGGCGGGCGAAGCGGTCGCCGTCGACAAAGCGGTCGACGTGCTGGAACAGGTCGGTCCACACCGTCTGCGGACATGCGTAGCCGCACCATGCGCGCCCCACCGCGCTCGTCACGAGGAATAGCCCGATCCCGGCCATGATCAGTAGGCCCGCGACGAAGTAGAACTCCTGCGGCCAGATCTCGATGGCGAATATGTAGAACCGGCGATGCGCCAGATCGACAAGCACGGCCTGATCGGGCGCATAGGGGCCTCGATCCCAACGCAACCATGGCGTGCCGTAATAGATGGTGAGCGTGATCGCCATCATCGCCCACTTGAAGCGCCGGAAAGGCCCGTCGATGCGCCGGTTGTGCACGGCGCGGCGCGGCTCATAGAGCTTCTGCTCGAGCTGCGCGCGGGGCGGTTCGTCGACCACATGCCGACGGGTTGCCGCCTCGGGCGCAGCCTCCGCGCTCGAAATCGGGGCAGCGTCCTTGGCGACCCCGTCCTCGATCACGGAGCCCGGTGAGTCATTTGCGGGCATTGGGGGTCTGCGCGGGGGTGTCGGCACCGGCAGGAGCGGCCTGCACCTTCCCGACCTCCGCGCTCGTGACGGTGGCCATGGCGGGGGTCTGCTCTCCGCCGCCGAGCGAATGCACGTAGGCGGCCAGCATCTTGATCGTCACGGGATCGAGGCGGCCGCCCCACGCGGGCATCACGCCCATGCGTGGCCTGATCATCTGGCGGACGATGTCCTCCTTCGTACCGCCGTAGAGCCAGATCGCGTCGTTGAGGCGCGGGGCGCCGAGCGTCCGGTTGCCTTCGCCGCTCGCGCCGTGGCAGGCGGCACAGTTCTGTGCGAATAGTTGCCCGCCCTGCGGACTGGGCTTCGCCTTCCGGCTCAGCGACAGCACATGCTGCGCGACAGCGTCCATCTGGCCTGCATCGAGCATACCTTCGAAACCGGGCATCATGCTCTGCCGGGTCGCGTCATCGCCGGGCTGGCGGATGCCATGCTCGAGCGTGGTGTGGATGCTCTTCAGGTCGCCGCCCCACAGCCAGTCGTCGTCGTTGAGGTTGGGATAGCCCTTGCTGCCCGCGGCGCCCGATCCGTGGCATTGCACGCAGTTCACCTTGAAGGCGGCGCTGCCGCCCGCGACGGCCTGCCGCAGCAGGTCGGGATTGGCTGGCAGCTTGTCGAGATCGGTCGCAGCGATGCGCTCGAGGCTGGACTGCCGCGCCATGTCGGCCGCGCTCATATCCTTGGCCAAGGCGCCGCGGCTCGACCACCCGAGCATTCCCACCGTGCCCCTGTGGAGCATGGGAATCGCCGGATAGGCGATGACATAACCGATCGCGAAAAGTATGGTCAGATAGAAGGTCCACAACCACCACCTTGGCAGCGGGGTGTCCAACTCCTCGATCCCGTCCCATTCGTGCCCGACCGTGGCGGTGCCGGTCGGCGCGTCGATACGCTTATTCGCCATCGGTATCGTCCTTGAAGATCATGGTTGCTGCGGCGTGGTTGTGGCGCTGCGCGCCCGGGCGAAACGGCCACAGGACAAGCAGCAGGAACAGCACCACCATCACGGCGAGGAAGTGGCTGTCGGCGAAATGCCGGAGCTGGTCGTAGAAACTCAACGGCCCTTCTCCGTCGCGAGCTTCTCCTGCGCGGCGGCGCTGTTCACGTCGACCATCGTGCCGAGCACCTGGAGATAGGCGACGAGCGCATCCATCTCCGTCACCCGATCCGCCTGACCGTCGTAATCGCGAATCTGGGCCTTGGGGTAGCGCTTGGCAAAGTCCCCTGCGTCCTGTTCGGGGTCTGCCTGCAGGATCGCGTCCGCCATCGCCTCACCGATGTCGCGATCAGTGTAGGGCACGCCCACCCTCCGAAGCGCTCGGAGCTTGTCTGCCATTTCCGACGTCGCGAGGTCGGTGTCGCGAAGAAAGCCGTATTTCGGCATGATGCTTTGCGGTACCACACTCTGCGGATCGGTCATGTGCTGGACGTGCCACTCGTCCGAATAGCGCCCGCCCACGCGCGCAAGATCAGGGCCGGTTCGCTCCGATCCCCACTGGAAGGGGTGATCGTACATCGACTCCGCAGCCAGGCTGTAATGGCCGTAGCGTTCGACCTCGTCGCGGAACGGACGGATCATCTGGCTGTGGCAGCTATAGCAGCCCTCCCGCACGAAGATGTCGCGGCCCGCCTGCTCGAGCGGCGTGTAGGGCCGGATGCCCTGAACCTTCTCGATCGTGGTATCGATCCAGAACAGCGGCGCGATCTCGACAAGGCCGCCGACCGCGACCACCAGCAGCGTCGCAATGCCCAGCAGGGTTACGTTGCGCTCGAGCCGCGCATGCCCGCGCACGGTTGCTGCGACATCCGGCGGTTCCTGCGAAAGCGGGCGGGCCATGATGGGTTCGTTGTTTTCAGTGCTCATGGTGGCGGGCTCGTCCTATTCGGCCGGAACAGCGGTGTGCGGGATCGCGGGGAGCGGGCGGTCGAGCTCGGGGTCGTAGGCCGCATCGCGCATCGGGGCCTCGTCGCGCAGTTTGCCCGCCAGCGTCATCCAGACATTGTAGACCATCACCACCGCACCCGAGAGGTAGAGGAACCCGCCGAACGCGCGCAGTACATACATCGGGTGGATGGCCGCGACCGAATCGACGAAGCTGTTCACGAGGTAGCCGTCAGGCCCGTATTCGCGCCACATCAAGCCCTGCGTGACGCCCGCCACCCACATACTGGCGGCGTAGAAGACGATCCCCAGCGTCGCGAGCCAGAAGTGCCAGTTGATCATGCGCAGCGAATACATCCGCTTGCGCTTCCACAGCCGCGGATAGAGGTAATAGAGTGTCGCGAAGGTGATCAGGCCGTTCCACCCGAGCGCGCCCGAATGCACGTGGCCGATCGTCCAGTTGGTGTAGTGGCTGAGACTGTTGACGCTCTTCACCGACATCATCGGGCCTTCGAAAGTGCTCATGCCGTAGAAGGCGAGCGCGGCCACCATCATGCGGATGATCGGGTCGGTGCGGACCTTGTCCCAGGCACCGTTGAGCGTCATCAGCCCGTTGATCATGCCGCCCCAGCTCGGCATCCACAGCATTACCGAGAACACCATGCCCAGCGTCTGCGCCCAATCGGGCAGCGCGGTGTAGTGGAGGTGGTGCGGCCCCGCCCAGATGTAGAGGAAGATCAGCGACCAGAAGTGGATGATCGACAGGCGGTAGGAATAGATCGGCCGCTCCGCCTGCTTGGGGACGAAGTAGTACATCATCGCCAGGAAGCCCGCGGTCAGGAAGAAACCGACCGCGTTGTGTCCATACCACCACTGTACGAGAGCGCCCTGCACTCCGCCGAACAGCGGGTAGCTCTTGGGCTCGAACAGGCTGATCGGCATATCGAGATTGTTGACGATGTGGAGCATCGCCACAGTGATGATGAAGGCGAGGTAGAACCAGTTGGCGACGTAGATGTGGGGCTCGTGCCGCTTCAAGAGCGTGCCGCCGAAGACCAGCAGGTAGCACACCCACACGATCGTGAGCCACCAGTCGACGTACCACTCCGGCTCGGCATATTCCTTCGACTGGGTGATGCCGAGCAGATAGCCGCTTGCGGCCAGCACGATGAAAAGCTGGTATCCCCAGAAGACGAATCGGGCGAGTGCCGGGAACGCGAGGGTCGTGCGGGAGGTGCGCTGGACGACATAGTAGCTGGAAGCGATCAGGGCATTTCCGCCGAAAGCGAAGATCACCGCGCTCGTATGCAGCGGGCGCAAGCGGCCGAAATTCAGGTAGGGCTCGAAGTTGAGCCAGGGGAAGGCAAGCTGGAGTGCGATGACGAGCCCGACCAGAAAGCCCGCCATGCCCCAGAACAGCGTCGCGATGGCGCCCCAGCGGATCGGGTCGTCATCGTAGCGCGAGGGGGTCGTCGGCATCCTGAAGAAGCCCCGTGCGCTGCCGAGGGGGTCGAACCGCGAAGCCGTGACGAACATCATCGCAAGAGCAAGCAGGCCGACCATCGCCGCCTGAATCGCGAACCCCTGCGTTGTCGTCCCCGCCGCGATGACGATCATCGCCAGCATCACCAGGAACCATATGCCGACCCGGGTCAGCGCGGTTTCAGCCTGCATTATTTCCTCCGTCCTGAACCGCGTCGCTAGGCGGCGAGTGCTTCCGCTACATTGATCCAGCGCAAATTTTAAATTTCGATTTTCACGCGACCCGGAGCTTACGTCCCGAGCGTGCAGCCAAGGCGGCAGGGTCGACGATCTCCACCCCGCAGCGCCCTCTGGTCGTGATCACGCCGTCCTCACGAAGGCGAGTGAACTGGCGGCTGACGGTCTCGATCGTCAGTCCGAGACTGTCGGCGATATCACGGCGCGACATCGGCAAATCGAGGCGGGAGAAACCTTCGCTCGCTGCGCCCAGACGTGATTGCATGGACTCGAGAAAAGCGGCCACACGCTCGGGAGCCGTCTTGCGCCCGAGGTTTACAGCCTTGTCGCGCAACCGGGCGAGCGCCTCGACACAGGCGTCCAGCAACGGACCAAGCAACTGCGGCTCACTCGCGGCGATGGCGCGGAAGGCTCCGTAGTCGAAGATCAGCAGCTCGCTATCGACGAGGGCCTGCAGGCTATAGTGGTGTGCGGATGCCAGCGGGACGAGCACGAGGTCATCGGTGAAGTGGAAGCCCACGATCTGTTCTCGGGCAAGCGCTGTATGCGCGACCAGTTTCGTTGCACCCTTGACGAGGAACACCAGACTGGACTCGCCTTCGACGATAGCAGCGATCGACCCCCGGCGAAGGCTGACAACTGTCGCGAGCGACCGGATCTCCGCAGCTGTCACGTCCGGCAGGCCGATGGGCAGCACGCTGGCCGCGAAGCGCTCGAGATGCGGGGTGTGATGCGACATCGCATCGTTATTGTCCCGTCGGTCACGCGCTGCCTTGATCTGCATCAAGGAACACGCAGCTGCAGAACCATATTTCCCAGCCGCCACCGCAAACTCCTCGACCGCACCGGGCGGCCACTGCGGCGGCGGGACACTATCGATGAAAGCCATTCACGCTGCCGCCATTGCCGTCGCAGCTCTCGTTGCAAGCCCTGCCCTCGCCGGAAATCCGGACGGGAAAGTGCAGGTGAAACTCCTCGCCACAGCCGTGCTCCCGGATGGCAAGATTACCTCCGTCGACAAGGACATCGTCGGCTTGCCTGTGACCCTGCAGACCAAGGCCTCCGACAATGTCGTCCCTACCTTGGCGGCGGAATATTTCGTGTCGCCCGCCGTTTCGATCGAGACGATCTGCTGCGTGACACAGCATGACGTCACCACGACCTCGGGACTTCCCACAGGCACGGAACTGGTTTCGAACGCCACCCTGATCCCCGCCACCATCACGGCCAAATTCCACCTGCCCGCGGGACCGGTGAAGCCGTATCTCGGTGCAGGCGTGAGCTACTTCTGGTGGATCGACGTCAATCCCGGGGCAGCCACCATTCCCTTGGGGGCGACGCGGACGACGTTGTCGAACGAGGTCGGCGGCGTGTTGCAAGCGGGCGCTGACGTTGCGCTCGGCGACAAGGGTTTCGGCCTTTCGCTCGATGCAAAACGCTATTTCGTCGGCACGACGGCGCGTTGGTTCGCGGGTGATACACTCGCCATCCAGACGCACCACAAGCTCGACCCCTGGGTGCTTTCCGCCGGGCTGACCTATCGCTTCTGACCCACCGCCTGACGCAGGGGGAGGCGATCAGGCGGCACGATCCTCGAGTGCGGCGTGCTCGAGGATCGTCACCTCGCGGCGGCTCGGCAGGTCGATAAGGCCGTCCGCTTTGAACCGCGTGAATTGGCGGCTGACCGTCTCGATCGTGAGGCCGAGAACGTCGGCGATCTGCTGGCGCGACAGCGGCAGGGTGAACTGCTCGCCCCGCTTGCCGGGACCGGCACAGCCCCCGGCGTCAAGCCGCTCTGCCATCTCCAGCAGGAAAGTCGCGACCTTCTGCTCGGCGTTCATCCGACCGAGCAGCAGCATCCACCGCCGTGTGCGGTCGAGCTCGGCAAGCGTGCGCTCAAGCAGCTTGTGCTCGAGCCGAGGATGCTCGCGCGCGAAGCGATCGAAGTCGGCCCGCTGGAATACGCAGACATACGCGTCAGTGAGTGCCTCGACACCATAAGGCGTGGTCTCGCCGAAGGGTCGCCCAAGGAAATCGGACGGATAGACGATGCCGAGGATCTGCTCCTTGCCATCGGCGGTGCCGCACGACAGCTTCAGCACGCCCTCTATCACATTGGCGACCAGTACAGCCTCGTCGCCTTCCCACAAAAGCTGCTCGCCAGCCTTCAAATGACGGCGGCGACCAAGCCCGTTGAGCAGGTTTATCTCGGACGTGTCGAGGTCGGCGCAGATGGCGCGGTTACGGATGGCACAGGCAGCGCAGAAGTCGACGGCCGCAGGAATCTCGGTCATTGAAACGCCCTAACCCAAGATCGTAACAGCGTCAGCCCCCTTCTGCTGGCCACGTTTTAGGAATGCATTCCACCTGTTCGCGACCTTGCCTTGAACGCCGTCACCGTTCCGATACAAGCCGGCGCTAATCTGCATAGAGACCGTTCTCCGGCTTCCTCGAGAACTGCCGGAGACAGCCTCCAGGCGGAAATCCTTCGCCTCGATCTGGATATACGAGGCCGTCCCGTCACGACCGAAATCAGCCGCACCATCGGCATCGATGACGAGGTCGGGGCCATGCAAATCGTGGAAGAAATAGCCCGGCAAACTGCCTCAAATGCCGCCTGACGGTACCTCGCGACCGACACAAAAAGCCACTAGCGCGCAATGTCCTCGGCCGCTTCCGCCCGCGCCTGATCGTTGCGGTAAACCGCGAGGACGTGCGTCGGATCCATGACTAGCAGATCCAAAGGGCACCCTGCGTCGGGCGTTGGAAGCGAAGATCGGGGCACCCGGATCTCCTCCAGCGGGAGACTCCCTCACCTGCCGTGAGGACAGTTACTTAGGACAGTGACTGGGGCAGCTGCGAATCCGCTGGGTTCAGCCGAGCCAAGTGACTGAATTCCGGTGCTTCGAGGTGCGATTGGCTGGGGCGGCAGGATTCGAACCTGCGAATGCCGGTACCAAAAACCGGTGCCTTACCACTTGGCGACGCCCCAGCAGGGCCGCTCCCTATAGCGGGCGATGCGAGGATGTGAAGGGGCGGCAGGACAGGCGCCCGCGGCACCATCTCCGCGCCGCTCGCTCCATTTCCGAACCTGCGAATGCCGACCCGAAACCGATGCCTTACCACTTGGCGCCGACCCGGCAGGGCCGCTCTTTGAAACGAAAGTGGAGACCTCAGGAGGCGGCAGAGAAAGCAGGTGAAGCTTCAGGGCCTCGACCGGCCGCATCACACCTCTCCCGCGGTGGCAGGGAGGCTTGCGGGTGCGCCGCGGCACTGCGAGGCCGATCTGCCCGGCCGCCAAGGGCAATGACCGAGCTTGAGCGGGACGGGAAGCAGCGCCGGTCGGGCAGCCGTCAGCGGCCGAGCGGATTCAGCGCCTGCCTTCCGAAGCTGGCAATTCCGCCCGCGTGCCAGGCAGAACAAACAACGAACTTTATGCTTGCAATGTAGGTCTTCGGGCATGATCCTGCACGGCCCGGCCCCGGAAAGGAGATCACCTTCTGAAAAAATCGTCCTCAGATCGGCAATATGTCACCCACCGCGCCGTGATACCGTTGTTTTTCAAGCCGTTGCATGTTCAATGTCATGGTGACACATGGGTGACAGGTGTCACCCTGTCCTCGGCAAGCAACACCGGAAACGTGGCGTCAGACCCGCATCGGCATCAGGACATAAAGCGCAGGGCTGTCCTCGTCCTTGCGGATCAGCGTCGGGGCACCTGCATCGGCGAGATGCATCTCGACCGTGTCGCTGTCGATCTGGCTGAGAATGTCCTTGAGATAGCCGGCGTTGAAGCCGATCTCGAGCCCGTCCGCGCCGTAGTCGGCGGCCAGTTCCTCGCTCGCGGTGCCGTTGTCGGGGCTGGTGACGGTGAGGATCACGCGGTCCTTGTCGAGCCCCATCTTGACCGCACGGGTCTTCTCGGTGGCGATGGTCGCGACGCGGTCCACGCCCTGGTAGAAGCTGCGCGGATCGAGCTTGAGAAGCTTGTCGTTGCCCGTCGGGATCACGCGGCTGTAATCGGGGAAGGTGCCGTCGATCAGCTTGCTGGTCAGTACCACCCCGCCCTCGCCGCCGAGGGTGAAGCGGATCTTGCTCGCCGACAGGTCGATCTCGACATTGCCGTCGAGCGATTCCTCGAGCAGTTTGCGAAGCTCGCCCACCGCCTTTCGCGGCACGATCACATCGGGCATTCCGGCGGCGCCTTCGGGGCGCGGCAGGGTGAAGCGGGCGAGACGGTGCCCGTCGGTCGCGGCGGCCTTCAGCACCGGCTGATCCTCGTCCGACACGTGGAGGAAGATGCCGTTGAGATAATAGCGCGTCTCCTCGGTGGAGATCGCGAAGCGGGTGCGGTCGATCAGTTCGGCGAGCGTGCGCGCGGGCAGTTCGAAGCTGGTCGGCAAATCGCCCTCGACGATGCTCGGGAAATCGTCACGCGGCAGGGTGGGCAGCTGGAAGCGGCTGCGCCCAGCCTTGACCGTCATGCGGTTGTCGGCGGTTTCGAGGCTGACCTGGGTGCCCTCGGGAAGCTTGCGCGCGATGTCGAACAACAGGTGCGCTGACACGGTGATCGCGCCCGGTGTCTCGACGCTGGCGGCGCTCATGTGCTCGACCACCTGGAGGTCGAGATCGGTCGCCATCACCTTCAGATCGCCGCCCGCCGATGCCTCGATCAGAACGTTCGACAGGATCGGGATGGTGTTGCGGCGCTCCACCACCGACTGGACGTGGGACAGGCAGCGCAGCAGCGTCGCGCGTTCGATAGTGGCCTTCATGGCGTGGTCCAAGCCCTCGTTAAAGGTGCGGACGGGAGCGGAATCGCCACCGCCGCGCCGGAAATACGGATAATCACCCTAGCGGGGCGCGCGGGACGGGCAAGCGCGGGCGCGGGGTGCGCCCGATTCCTTGGGGAAAACCCCGTCCGCTCAGCCCAGCATCGCCATGCCGCCGTTCACGTGGAGCGTCTGGCCGGTGACATAGGCAGCCTCGCGGCTTGCGAGGAAGGCGACGGCGGCCCCGATCTCCTCGCCCTCCCCCATGCGGCCCATCGGGATGCGGGCGTTGAGCGCTTCTTTCTGGGCGTCGGGGAGCACGTCGGTCATGGCGGTGCGGATGAAGCCGGGGGCTACGCAGTTGGCGGTGACTCCGCGGGAGGCAAGCTCCTGCGCGAGGCTCTTGGTCATGCCGGTCAGCCCCGCCTTGGCGGCGGCGTAGTTCATCTGGCCGGGATTGCCGGTCGCGCCCACGACGCTGGTGATGGTCACGATCCGTCCGAAGCGCGCCTTCATCATCGGCTTGGCCGCAGCGCGCATCAGCCGGAACGCGGCTTCGAGGTTGATGCGGATGACGTCCGACCATTCCTCGTCCTTCATCCGCATGGCGAGATTGTCGCGGGTGATGCCGGCGTTGTTCACCAGGATGTCGATCTTGCCGAGCGTGTCGACGGTTGCGGGCACCAGTTCCTCGACCTGCTGTGTGTTCGACAGGTCGCAGGTGATCTCGACATGGTCCTGGCCGTATTCGGCATTGAGCTCGTCGCGGAAGGCGCGCAGTTTCGCCGCGTTCGAGCCCGACAGCGCCAGCCGCGCGCCCTGCGCCGCGAGCGCCCGCGCGATCGACGACCCGATCCCGCCGCTGGCACCGGTCACGAGGGCGGTCATTCCGGTAAGGTCGAACATCAGGCGTGCTCCTTCGCGAAGGCTTCGAGGTCGTCCATGGTGACGAGAGTAGTTGTGCGCACGTCCGGCGCGATGCGGCCGACCATCGGGGCAAGCACCTTTCCGCCAAGCTCGACGAACTGCTCCGTCCCGCCCGCGACCATCGCCATCACGCTCTCACGCCAGCGGACGCGGCCGGTAACCTGCTGCACCAGCAGTTCGCGCTCATCCTCGGGATCAGTGACTGGGGCGGCGGTGACATTGGCATACAGCGGCACGGCGAACGCGACCGGCGGCGTCTCGCCCAGCGCCTCGGCCATGCGATCGGCGGCGGGCTGCATCAGCGAGCAGTGGAAAGGCGCCGAGACGGGCAGCTTGATGCCGCGCTTGATGCCGTGGTCCTTCGCCAGCTCTATTGCGCGCTCGATGGCCTCGACATGGCCGGAGATCACCACCTGGGTGGGGTCGTTGTCGTTCGCGACCTCGCAGACCTGGCCTTGCGCCGTGGCATTGGCGAGCGCGCTCGCCTTCTCGATGTCCGCACCAAGCAGCGCCGCCATCGCGCCGACGCCCACCGGCACGGCGGCCTGCATCGCGCTGCCGCGCAGTTTCAGGAGGCGCGCGGTGTCGGCGAGCGAGAACGCGCCCGCGGCGCACAGCGCGGTATATTCGCCGAGCGAATGGCCGGCGACGCAGCCGGCGCTATCCACCAGCTTCAGACCGAACTCCCGTTCCAGCACCCGCAAAGTCGCGATGGCATTCGCCATGATGGCGGGCTGGGCGTTCTCGGTAAGGGTGAGCTGGTCCTCCGGCCCTTCGCGCATGATGGCGGACAGCTTGAGCGACAGCGCCTCGTCGACCTCCTCGAAGACCTCGCGCGCGTGGCTGCTGGCGGCTGCGAGGTCGGCGCCCATGCCGACCTTCTGGCTCCCCTGGCCGGGGAAGATGAAGGCTTTCATTGCTCTCTCCTGACGTGGCGGGGCGCTTATTCCCGCACCGCCCCGTCGGCAAGGCCGAAGGGCACGATATGATTGTCGGAGCTGTGGCCAATGCGCGCGCGACCGAGGTACGGGAGACCGACGCGGGTGCACCAGTCCCGCGCGATCTGCTCGGCATCGGCGCCGAAGGGACGGTCGTTTTCGGGCACGTCGGTGACCTGGCCGAGGCGCAGACCGGCGAGGTTCGGCAGCAGGCTCGCGACGTGGAAGAACAATCGGTCGATGGCGTAGAGATGTTCGGCAACCTCCTCCACGACCAGGACATGGCCCGCGAGCGAGGGCATGAAACGCGTGCCCGCGAGCGCCGCCAGCGTGGTCAGGTTGAAGGCGGCGGTGGGGCGATCGTCCAGACCGGGTTCCAGCCCGCTCGCCTCGCCCGAGAGCCAGGCCAGCGAGCGGCGCACCGCTTCCGCCCCGCCCTCGCGCCGGATGTCGACCGCCATCGGGGCGTGGACCGGCTTCCCGATCCCTTCCGCATAGAGCGCGCCGAGCAGGAAGCCGCAGTCGGAGTAGCCGAGATATGGCTTGGCCCGCGCCGCCTCGCCAAGCTGCTCGATGGCCTCGGGCAGCAGGCGATTGGAGCCGTAGCCGCCCTTGGCGAACCAAACCGCCTCGCTGCCCGGATCGTTGGCGCAGTCAAGGAATGCAGCTAGCCGCACCGGGTCGGAGCCGGCGAAATGCCCCTCCTCGACGAAGCATTGCTCGTGGAAATCGAGCGTCAGCCCGGGAAACTCCGCGGCGGCCAGCGCCGTGACCGCCGCCCCCTGCTCGCGCGTGATCGGGGTCGCGGGGGCGCAGATGGCGATGCGTTTGCTCACGGCTGTCAGCCCTAGCAAGCTTGCCAGCCCGCCCGCAACGCAATAGCCGCTGGCGCGATGAGCGAATTCCCCCGTCCCGACGAACTGCTGGCCCGGCCCTTCTTCTTCGTCGGCATCGGCGGATCGGGGATGCTGCCGCTGGCGCAGATCCTGAAAGGGCGCGGCGCGCGCGTCGCCGGCTCCGACCGCAGTCGCGACCAGGGACGCACGCCGGAGAAATTCGCCGCGCTGGAACGCGACGGTTTCGCGCTCTACCCGCAGGACGGCAGCGGAGTCGTGTCCGCCGACCAGATCGTGGTCGCCAGCACGGCGGTGGAAGACAGCGTGCCCGAAATCGCGCGCGCCAATGAGCTGGGCTGCCTGCGCCTCACCCGCGCGCAGCTGAACTCGATCCTGTTCAACACCAGCGGCGCGGGGATCGCGGTAGCGGGCACCAGTGGCAAGTCGACCGTCACGGGAATGCTCGGGTGGATCCTCCACGCCGCGGGACGCGAACCGACGATCATGAACGGCGCGGTGATGAAGAACTTCGTCACGCCCGCGCGCCCCAATGCCAGCGCGGTGGTCGGCGAAGAGACCCTCTACGTCAGCGAAGTCGACGAGAGCGACGGTTCGATCGCGCTCTACCGCCCGGCGGTGGGCGTGCTGCTGAACGTCAGCCTCGACCACATGGGCATGGATGAGCTGCGGGCATTGTTCGGCGAGTATCTCGCCCGCAGCCGCATCGCGGTGGTCAATGCCGACGATGTCGAGGCGCTTTCGCTACTACGCCACGCGAAGGAGGCCATAACCTTCGCCATCGACGAGCCGCGCGCGCAGATCGGCGTGGTGCCGGGCAGCGTGGCCGAAGGCCCAGTGCGGCAGGCGGCGCTGATTGTCGATCGCCACGATGGCAGCGAGCATCCGCTCCGCCTCCCGCTGCCCGGGCGACACAATCTCGCCAACGCGCTCGCCGCGATCGCCGGCGCCGCAGCGGCGGGGATCCCGGTGGCGACCGCTGTCGCCGCGCTCGGCGATTTCGCCGGCCTCGCCCGTCGGTTCGAGATCGTCGGCACCAGCGCCTCCGGCATCACGGTCATCGACGACTTCGGCCATAACCCGGAAAAATGCGCGGCCACGCTGCGCACGCTGAAGGGGCATCAGGGGCGGGTGATTGCCTTCTTCCAGCCGCATGGATACGGCCCCTTGCGCCAGATGGGCACTGAGCTCGCCGAAACCTTCGCGCGCGAGCTGGGACCGGACGACATCACCCTCCTCTGCGACCCCGTCTATTTCGGCGGCACGGTCGATCGCAGCGAGGGGAGCGAACGGATCGTCGCGCTGATTGAAGGCGCCGGCGGCCGCGGCGAACATATCCCGGTCCGCGAGGCAGTAGCCGACCGCATCGTCGAACTGGCCCGCCCGGGCGACCGGATCGTGGTGATGGGCGCACGCGACGACACGCTGAGCATCTTCGCGCGGGACCTGCTTGCCAGGCTCTAGGCACAGCGTCAGGCGACCACGACTTCCCACCGGTCGCGCCCCGCCGCCTTGGAGCGGTAGAGCGCCCTGTCGGCATCTGCGTAGGCGGTGTGCATCGGTTGCCCGCGGCCCAGCACGCCGCCGATGCTGATGGTGACCGGCGGCAGATCGTGGAGCTCGGCTTGTTTCGAGGTCGCCGCCACCGCCAGGCGGATCGCCTCGCACAGCGCCTCCGCCTCTACCGGCTCGGAGATCGCTGCTAGCACCGCGAATTCCTCACCGCCCATCCGATACACCGATGCATCGGGCGCGCCAGCCACCACGGCTTCGATCGCGCGCGCCGCATGGCACAGCACGGCATCGCCGCGCTGATGGCCGAAATTGTCGTTGATCGCCTTGAATCGATCGAGGTCGGCGAGCAACAGCAGGCACCCCTTTGCGAGGCACCGCTGACGGTCGAAGGCGCGGCGGTTGAGGAGGCCCGTCAGCCCGTCGCTGCTGGCCATTGCGCCGAGCCTCTGGGCGGTGATGCGCGCCCGATCCCGCTCGCCCTTGATGACCAGCAAGCGGTCTCCCACGGCCGCTGCAGTTCCGATCACCATGATGGACAGGGCGATATAGGCCAGGTCATCGATCATTCCCTGCCCGTTGACAAGGCCGAAGCTCTGAGCGACCTGCGCCAATCCCATTGCTGTCGCCGGTGCCAAAGCGACAAGCACGAATTTGGCGGCACGGCTTCCCTCGCGAACGGCGAGAGCGAGCATGGCGACAGCCCCACCAATCGCGGGCACCAGACTTAGATAATAGATCGGCAACACCCGCAGCCGAATGGCTTCGATGTCGAATGGAATGAGCACCGCCAAGACCAGCGAGAGTACGGATGCACCAACCGTGAAACGTGCGATCCGAGGATTTACCGACCCTTCCTCCAGAATTTGTGCCGCGAACCGCACGGCGCAGATTAGGATCAGCGATCCGGCGATGAAAATCATCGCGAAACGGGTCAGGCTGCCGACCGTCGGCCAGACGAGGATGATTAGTCCCGAATTGAACAGCACGTAAAGCAGCGTGCCCGCTGTCATGCCGACGTTCCAAAGGATAAAGCGCTCGCGCAGTACGCGGTAGAACAGAAGGTTGTAGATGATCGGCACCAGCAGTATCCCGCAGATCAGCACGGCGGCGAGCGTGCGATGGTAATTCTCGGTCGCGGCCTCCTCCACCCCGGAGAGTGCCATCCGGGACAACACCGTGCCAGACTGCGGGCGCTCGACCACGACATCGATGGCGCGCAGAGGTGCCGAGGAAAGGTTCAGCGTGACCCAGAAATTGCCGTTGGCAAACCAGTTGCGGACTGCCATCTGGCGATCGACGTCGATGATCCGCTGGCTTCCGTCGGCATAGTCGAGGCGGATCAGCATAGACGTGAAACTTGTGGGATTGGTCTCCCAGGTCAGCCGCGCATTGGGAAGCGCACCGAGCCTGTCGAGGGCGACATGGGCGCGCACAAAACGGTCATGCAGGGCAAAGCGGCCCTTGCCGCAGTCGAGGTCAGAAAGGGGCACGGAGAGCGCCGCCTCTACGCTGTCCGCTCCCGTCGTGCAGGCCGCCGGCGCCAGAACCAGCTCGCGCGCGGTCAGATGGCCGGGTGCGAACCCGACTAGTATGACCAGTACGGCGAGCAACGCTCGCACCGATAATTGTTGGACCCCCAAAAGACCCAGCCCCTGCAATCCGGCGCCGTTTCGAACGATGGCGGCGGGCAATGCGATCAGAGTCTCAATTTACCATGATGACCGCAAGCGAAATCTGGTCGCAATCGGTGTCAGTGATCGGGAGCCTCCAGTTTCAGCACCTTGTGTAGGAGGAAGGTGATTACTGCGCCGAGCGCGAGGCCGACCACTGCGGACAGGGCGACGGTCGTCAGCCAGCCGAGCGCACTGCCAACTGCGCCACCCGCTTTCTCCAGGACATGGGCCGCCGCCTCCACGGCCTCAGAAGGGGTATGCAAGCCAAGTTGATGCAGGCCGTGGATTATGATCCCGCCGCCAACCCACAGCATCGCCGCGGTCCCGACGATGGACAGCACGATGAGGACCTTCGGCATGGCGCCGACCATGCTGCGGCCGACCACCCGGGCGACGGCGGAGGACCTTTGCGCAAGGTGCAGCCCGACGTCGTCCATCTTCACGATCAGTGCGACTGCCCCATAGACGACCACCGTCAGCAGCACTCCCACCAACGCCAGCACGCCCACGCGGGTCACCAGTGTCTCGGCGGCGACTTCGTTCAGCGTGATCGCCATAATCTCGGCCGACAGGATGAGGTCGGTGCGGATCGCGCCCGACACCCGCGCCTTCTCGAAGACGGCGGGATCGGTGATCTCGTCGTCCAGTGTCTCGCCATGCTTCGCGCCGCCGAGTTTCTCGATGATCTTTTCCGCGCCCTCGTAGCACAGGAACGCGCCGCCCAGCATCAGGAGCGGGGTTACGGCCCACGGCAGGAATTCGCTCAACAGGATGGCGACGGGCAGCAGGATCAGCAGCTTGTTGCGGAAGCTGCCCTTGGTGATTCCCCAGATAAGGGGCAGCTCGCGTGCCGGTGTCAGCCCGGTGACATAGGACGGGGTAACAGCGGCATCGTCGATGACCACGCCCGCAGCCTTGGACCCGGCCTTGCCGGCGGCGATGCCGACATCGTCGATCGAAGCGGCCGCGGCGCGGGCAATCACCGATACGTCGTCCAGAAGGGCAACCAGTCCGCCGGGCATTTTTTGAATCTCCCCCTTGCCGCAAGACCGCCGGACCAGCGGGGCAGGTTTTGCTGTCCTACATGGCCCGCTTTCGCGTAGACAAGGACAATGTCGGCTTTTCGTTCCTCTTGTGCGCGCTGTGGACGCGCACATCGAAAGGGGACGGCTTGAACGCGGTTGTTCGCGCAACCGCATATTTCGAACGATAATCCGCCTTTTCCAGGTTTTTCGCCCCCTCCCGGTGGGTGGTCCACGCCTGTCGGCCCGCCGGGGTTGCAATTCGCAGGCATCCCGCTATGTGCGCCTTCCCTGCTTCCGGGCGGGAAACGAAGAAAGCCGGAGGGGCCCCGCAATCCCGCGGATCAGCCAGCGATCGGCCATAGTGCAAAGGACCGGAAACATGGCTCTTTACGAGCATGTCTTTCTGGCGCGCCAGGATCTGAGCCAGGCTCAGGTCGACCAGCTGGCCGCCACCGCGACCGAAATCGTGGAAGCGAATCAAGGCAAGGTCACCAAGACGGAGACCTGGGGCCTCAAGAACCTCGCCTACAAGATCGACCGCAACCGCAAGGCGCATTTCGTCCTGCTCAACATCGAGGGCCCCGGCGCCGTCGTCGCCGAGCTCGAGCGCCAGACCCGTATCAACGAAGACGTCATCCGCTACCTGACCATCCGTGTCGACGAGCACGAGACCGGCCCCAGCGTGATGATGCGCAAGAACGAGCGCGATCGTAAGCGCCGCGAAGCCCGCGAGGAGCGCGACTGATGGCCCGCCCGTTTTTCCGCCGCCGCAAGTCCTGCCCGTTTGCCGGCAAGGATGCCCCGAAGATCGATTACAAGGACGTGCGCCTCCTCCAGGGGTTCATTTCCGAGCGTGGCAAGATCGTGCCTTCGCGCATCACCGCGGTGAGCGCCAAGAAGCAGCGCGAGCTCGCCCAGGCGATCAAGCGTTCGCGCCAGATCGGCCTGCTACCCTACATCGTGAAGTAAGAGGAGAGACGACATGGACATCATTCTCCTCGAACGCATCGAGAAGCTCGGTACCATCGGCGACGTCGTGACCGTCAAGGACGGCTACGCCCGCAACTTCCTGCTGCCGCAGAAGAAGGCGCTGCGCGCCAACGACGCCAACCGCAAGGTCTTCGAGGCCAACCGCGCGCGGCTCGAGAAGGAAAACGCCGAACGCCGCACCGGGGCCGAGGCCGAAGGCAAGAAGGTCGATGGGGCCGAGATCGTGCTCATCCGCTCGTCCTCCAACGCCGGTCAGCTCTACGGTTCGGTCAGCGTCCGCGACATCGTCTCCGGGCTGAAGGAGCAGGGTTTCGACATCGACAAGCGCATGGTCATCCTCGGCCAGCCGATCAAGTCGATCGGCATGCACGAGGTCACCGTGGCGCTGCACCCGGAAGTGCACGTCACGGTAAAGGCCAATGTCGCCCGCTCGGACGATGAGGCCGAGCTGCAGCGCCAGGGCGTCGATGTGCTCAAGCAGATGTTCGACGACGACCAGGCGGCCGCCGAGGAACAGGCCGATGCCACCCGCATCGACACCAGTCTCGAGCCGGGCGAAATCCCCGCCGAGCTCTTCGAGCGCGACGACGCGGAATAATCGCCGCATCGTTCACAAGATCCGGAAAGGGCGTCGGGAAACCGGCGCCCTTTTTTCGTCTGATCGGTTCATCTCCCGAGCTTGAAATCCACCACCTGAAGCTGAAACGGGCCGGTCGGCGCGCGCTGGACACGGCCCGAGACCCGTCCGTTCTCGCAGGTCCAGCTGAAACGGCCTTCCATCGGCGAGACCGGGCTGATCGCCTCGGTCATCTCGCAGGTGCCAACGGCGGCCTTGAGATCGCGGATGGCGATCGCCCGGCCAGCCGCATCGAGGTCCATCAGCACATTGTCGGCGAGCGGCACCCCGGCAAGCGATCCGCTGGTCCAGACCTGTTTCGCCAATGCGTAGGCCCTCGCCAGCCCCTCCCCGACCGGCAGCGCCCGGTCGGGGATCGCGCCCGCCTTGCGAAGCGCGATCATCGCCCTGAAATTGGCATTGCTCAGCGAGGTATATGTGAGGTTGCTGAAGGCGAACATGCCCACGCCGGCCTCGGGCAGGAGCATCATCTGCGAGCCGTAGCCGGGATAACCGCCGGTGTGGGTGAGCACCCTGCCAAGGTCGCAGTCGCTCACGATCCTGAGGCCCCCGCCATAGGCCACGCCCTGGCGGCATGGCGCGCCGACTTCGGACGATCGCTCGACCGAGGGCATGGGGCTCGCCAGCGCCACCAGATCGCGCACGGTCGCACGCTTCACCGGCCCCGTCTCCGGCCCGTCGCGCGCGGGCCAGGCCGACAGGAGGAAAGCGATCCACTTCGCATAGTCGTTGGCGGTCGTTTCGACCCCGCCCATCGCGCCGAAGGCCCCGTCGCGCATGTCCGGCTCGCGTAGCCAGCTGTCGTCCTTCCAGCGCGAGCCGATCGCGCGCGATCCGGGCGAGCTCGCCGCGATGTCGTAGCCGGTCGACATCATGCCGAGCGGGCGCATGATTGTGTCGCGGATGTAGTCCTGATAGCGTCGACCCGCCACGTTCGACACGATCCGGCCGAGCAGCGCATAGCCATAGTTCGAATACTCGTTCCGCACGCCCGGCGCGTTGGCGAAGTCCATTCCACCTCCGATCAGCGCGGTGAACTCGGCCTCGGTCAGCACCTGCTGTCGGTCGCCCCACGGGTTGTCCTCGACGAGGCCGGCGGTGTGATGGAGCAGGTCGCGCAGGGTGATCGGGCGGGCATCGCCGGTCGCGGGCTTCCACTTGCGGATTTCGGGCACGTAGCGGGAAGCCGGGTCTTCAAGCGACAGCTTCCCCTCGTCCCGCAGCTTCAGGATCGCGAGCGCGGTGAAGGCCTTCGACATCGACGCGATACGAAACCGGGTGTCGGCATCGACAGCGCCTCCGGTTGCCGGGTCGCGCACCCCCAGCCCCTCGACCAGCACCAGCCTGCCGTCCTGCACGATGCCATAGACCGCGCCCGGAACATGACGCGTGGTGCGATAGTCGTCGACGATCGCGTGGACCTCCGCCTTCAGGCTGGCGACGCTCGGCGCGTCGGCGGCATTCAGCGGCGCGGCAAGCACCAGGGCGGCGCAGGCAATTGGCTGGAGTTTCATCCGTATCGTCCCCTTCTCGGCCCCACTCTATGCCTCCCGTCCGCCAAGGCAATCCGCGCCGTTTGATAAGTCGCCGTCGCCGGGGTAACGGGCTCACGATGGACTCGATCTCCGACATTCTCGACCAGCTTCAGGCCCTGCACGATGCTGCCGTCAGCCGCCTTCGCGACGACGTCATCGCCTTCGGACGCGACCGCACCCTGCCGCCCGAGGGCCGCCGGAGCGACGGCAGCTATGCCTACCCCGAGCTGCGCCTGCGCTATCGCGGCGGAGAGCAGCCGGGCAACCGCGGGCGCGCCTTCGGGCGATTGAACGTGCCCGGCCTCTACGCCACCACCATCACCCGCCCGGCCCTGTTCCGCGATTACCTCACCGAGCAGCTCGAGCTGATCGCGGGCACCTATGACATCGAGATGGAGGTCGGCACCTCGAAGCAGGAAATCCCCTTCCCCTATGTCCTCGACGGCGGGGCCGGGGCGGAGCTCGCCGGGGTCGACCCGAACGAGATTGCCCGCTTCTTCCCCTCGACCGAGCTCGCCCTGATCGGTGACGAGCTGGCCGACGGCATCGACCTGGGCGGGCCGGACGAAGCTATCCCGCTCTCGCTCTTCGACGGCCTGCGGACCGACTTCAGCCTCGCCCGCCTCGCCCACTACACCGGCACCGCGCCCGAACATTTCCAGCGCTTCATCCTGTTCACGAACTATCACCGCTACGTCGATGAATTCGTTGACTGGGCCGGCCAGCAGCTGGGCACGGACGGCTGCACTGCACTGGCCGGAGCGGGCGGGCTGATGGTCACCGACCGCACGGACAACGCCCGCGCGCAGCTTTCCGACACCGCCTGGCGCCGCCACCAGATGCCCGCCTACCACCTGATCGGCGAGAACCGCGAGGGGATCACGCTGGTCAATATCGGCGTCGGCCCCTCCAACGCGAAGACGATCTGCGATCACCTCGCCGTGCTGCGGCCCGAGGCCTGGCTGATGATCGGCCACTGCGGCGGCCTGCGCCCCACCCAGCGCATCGGCGACTACGTCCTCGCCCACGCCTATCTGCGCGACGATCATGTCCTCGATCCGGTCCTGCCGCCCGAAATCCCCCTCCCCGCCATCGCCGAGGTCCAGCGCGCGCTGGCCGAGGCGAGCGAGATGGTCTCCGGCGAGCATGGCAGCGACCTCAAGAACCGGATGCGCACCGGCACCGTGGTCACCACCGACGATCGCAACTGGGAGCTGCGCTACACCAGCAGCGCCCGCCGCATGAGCCTCTCCCGCGCGGTCGGCGTCGATATGGAGAGCGCCACCATCGCCGGCCAGGGCTACCGCTTCCGCGTCCCCTATGGCACGCTGCTGTGCGTCAGCGACAAGCCATTGCACGGCGAGATCAAGCTGCCCGGCCAGGCGAACAAGTTCTACGAGGAGGCGATTGCCGCCCACCTCCGGATCGGCGTCACCGCCTGCAAGCTGCTGCGCGAGGAAGGGCCGAGGCTGCACTCGCGCAAGCTGCGGGCATTCAACGAGCCTCCTTTCCGTTAAGCCGAAACAACACTTGCCAGCCGTTCGTGTCGAGCGAAGTCGAGACACTGGGCGCGGGTGTCTCGACTTCGCTCGACACGAACGGTTGTGTGCAGGTTGGGCTTTTCGGAAGCGGGTGACAGGGTGACACCTGTCACCCATGTGTCACCCGCGCACTCGAAGCGTCAAGCCACTGACATTAAACGAGTTTCTATCGGAACAAACGCGCCAGGGTGACACATCGCGATTCTCAGCGTGTTTTTCCGAACCGGGCCCGGTCCTCCACCGCGTCCAGCGCGTGGCGTCTAGCGATGTCGCGGCTCAGCTTCTCGTCGTTGCGACCGATCGGCTCACCGTCCTCACCGGTCCAGACCACCGGGCCGCTCTCGACCTGCTCCAGCATCGTCTCCCAGCGCTCGGACCAGAACTCGGCGGCTGCGCCATAGCGGCCGAGCCGCTGCGCCCCGACATTGTTGCGGCGCGCGAGGAGAAAGGTGGTCAGCCGCTCGTCGTAATGGCGGCGCGTGCCGACAATCTCGCCCTTGTGCCACACCGGCACCTCGATGCCGTGGAGCGCCCGCTCGAGCGCGGCCTGGTGGAGCGCGTCATAGCCGTGCTGAAAGGCCGCCTCCCACGCGATGTCGAAGGGCTCGCCCTTCAGCCGATTGCGCAGCTTGTAGGCCGACTGGCGGCTCATGCCGACGCTGCGCGCCGCAGCGGCCACCGACTGCTCCGCCGCGAGTGCGCGGAGGAAGTCCGCCATCTTGCGCTTGGTCCAGCGCTCGTCAGGCTCGGGCTCGGGCGGCGTGTATGGCGCGAGCTGGTAGGAAGTTTCCTCGGCCTCGGCGGAGGTTAGGGCGGGCGGGGGTGTGTGCGTGTCCATCTGGCAGCTTAAGGCACAGATGGGGCCATGTAGGAAAGTGTTTTCTTTTTGTTCTGGACTTTCTCAGAATGCACTGCGCATTGAGCGCAAGCGAAATGGGCGCCAGACCAACACGCAGGCCAGTTGAATGCTCTACTCATGCTAGGCGGTAAATCAGACTTATGAACGTCGAAACCGAACTCGATAAAGTCGCTAAAGGGCTTCGGCAAATTGGCGAACTGATGCCGCTTTCGGTAGGCACCCGCATCCAAAGCACCCTAAACCATCTCGCAAAGTCACGTTCACTAAAAGAAATTGATCTAGAGATGTGTTCATTCCGAGCGATTTGCGCAGAAGAAGAAGCTGCGACCGCCGTTATATCTGCGCTGTATCATCGAAAATATACGAATGCGTCACGCCTCAAAATAAAAAATCATCAACATAAGTGGGCAGTTGTCGGCTGCATGTTAGCCTTATCAACGCCGTTACGCCCGTTTCTTGGTGAATTTCAGCTTCTGATGGACTTTGGAAAGGGACGAATTGACGTAAAGGTCCCTCTTTCAAATTTCGGAGTGAAGGGAGGTGAAGCGACTGCCATT
>JAJYQP010000092.1 GCA_021794525.1 Pseudomonadota bacterium
ACTGCCACCTAAACCATTGAAGTGTTTGGAGGAAATGGTGGACGCACTAGGGCTCGAACCTAGGACCCGCTGATTAAGAGTCAGCTGCTCTACCAACTGAGCTATGCGTCCACTCTGCCGCTTCCGGCATCCCGCAGGACAAAGGTCCGAATCGGGGGAGGCGCCGCATATAGCGGTGCGTTCGCGGATTGGAAGGGGTGTTTCGCCGCTAGCTCGCCAATCCGCCCCGCGGAGAGCGCATGTTCCAGCGATCGACCATCATCAAGGTGCCGATGCAGATCATGTTGGTCATCATCGACGATCCGCCATGGCTCAGGAAGGGGAGGGGAATGCCTACGACCGGCGCCATCCCGGTCACCATCATCAGGTTTATCGCGACGTAGAAGAAGATCGTCGCGGTCATCCCCGCCGCCAGCAGCTTCGAAAAACGGTCCTTGGACCGCCGCGCGACCGACAGGCCCCACGACAGCACCATGGCGAAAACGAACAGGACGAAGATACCCCCGGCGAGCCCCCATTCCTCGGCCATGGTGGCGAAGACGAAGTCGGTATGCGGCTCGGGCAGATAGGCCAGGTGGCTCTGGGTGCCTTCGCCGAAGCCCTTGCCGAAAACGCCTCCCGATCCGATGGCGATCTTGGACTGGGTGATGTGGTATCCGTCGCCGAGGGGGTCGCTCTCCGGATCGAGGAAGGTGAAGACGCGTTTGCGCTGATAGTCATGCAGGCCAAAGAAGAAGGCGAGCGGGGCGATCACGGCCGCCGCTGCCCCCGCACCGATAAACCAGATCAGCGGCAGGCCGGCGAGAAACATCACCGTCAGCCCGCCAAACCCGATGGCAAGGGCGGTACCCAGGTCCGGCTGGAGCAGCACCAACGCCATTGGTATCGCGACCAGTGCGCCCGCCGGTATCAGCGAGCGCCAGGTCGGCACCAGGCCGAAGGGAAGGTCGCTATAAAACCGCGCCAGCACCAGCACGATGACCGGTTTCATGAATTCGGACGGCTGCAACTGCATGAATCCGAGGTCGAGCCAGCGCTGGCTGCCGCCGCCGACGAATCCCACCGCCTCCACCGCGACCAGCATCACGAGGATCACGCCATAGGCGGGATAGGCCATGAAGCGCACGAAATCGCGCCGGAATCGTGCAAGCACCAGCGCCGCTGCCAGGAACACACCGAAGCGTATGAGATGCGAGGTTGCATAGCGCGACCAGTCGCCGCCCGCAGCGGACGAGAGCACTAGCGCGCCGAAAATCACCAGCGCAACCAGCGGTATGAGCATCCGCCACGGCTGGCGCGCGATGGGGGCGGGGACGATGCTCATCGCGGCTCTTCCGTCTGCGCGCCGGGCGCCGTGTCCGGTATCGGACCGGTCGACACCGGGTTGGGCTCGGGGCGCGGCTCGAAGGTGCGTCCTCCCTGCTGCTCGACGCGATTGGCCTGCAGCCGTGCCTCGGCATCGACACGGGCGAATATGTCGGCCTCGCTGCGGGGCAGGGGAGAGGCCTCGATCCCCGCCGCCGCAGCATAGGCGGAGTATTTGGCCGCGAGGCGCTGTTGCGCGGTGCCGCCCCAGCCCTGCTCGAACCCGCGCAGGGCGTCCATAGCCTTGGGCGGATCGAAGAGGAAGGTCATCACGTCGCGGGCGATCGGATAGGCGGCGCCCGACCCTCCACCGTGCTCGATCACGACCGCGCCGGCATACTTGGGACGGTCGAATGGCGCGAAGAAGATAAACAGGCCGTGGTCGCGATATTTCCACGGGCCGGACTTGCCGTCCGAGAGATTGAGGCCGACGACCTGCGCGGTCCCGGTCTTGCCCGCCATCAGCACGTCCGGCACCGGCAGCCGCGCGCGGCCCGCGGTACCCGGGCCGTTGACGACATCGCTCATGGCCGCGCGGACGAGAGTGACGTGTTCGGGCGAGAAGTCTGCCGCAGCAAAGGGCGCCCGCTTGCCGGTCTTGACCAGCCTTGGTTCGACATGGCGACCCGACGCGATCCGCGCCGCCATGACGGCAAGCTGCAGCGGGTTGGCGAGCATGTAGCCCTGCCCGATGGTGGCATTCACCGTGTCGAACGTCGCCCAGGGCTGGCTATATTTCTTCTGCTTCCACGCCGGGTCGGGCACGGTGCCGAAGAACTGGCTGGCGACGGGCAGGTCGAAGGTCTCTCCCATGCCGCAGCGCCGCGCCATGGCCGCGATCGGGTCCATGCCGATCGCCTGTGCGAAATGGTAGAAATAGACGTCGCAGGATTGGTAGATGCCCTTGGCCATGTCGACAGTGCCATGGCCGCCGCGCTTCCAGCAGCGGAACACGCGGTTACCGACGCGCAGGCCGCCGCCGCAGAATACCGAGGCCTTGGGATCCAGGCCTTCTTTGAGGAACGACATCGACACCATCGGCTTGACCGTGGAGCCCGGCGGGTAGAGTCCCTTCAGTACCTTGTTGCGCAGCGGCACCCGCTCGTCGTCGCGCAGCATGGCGTATTCGACGCTGCCGATGCCGGCCGAAAAGCTGTTCGGGTCGAAGCTGGGCATCGATGCCATGCACAGGATTTCGCCGGTTTCGCAATCGAGCATGACCACCGAGCCGCTCTCGAGGCCGATACGCCGTGCCGCGTAGTCCTGCAAAGGCCCGTCGATGGTGAGCTGGATCGGCTTGCCCTGCACGTCCTCGCGCGTTTCGAGCTCCCGCACGATGCGGCCCGAAGCGGTGACCTCGACACGGCGCGCACCGGGCACCCCGCGGATGACCTGCTCGAATTGCTTCTCCAGCCCGTCCTTTCCGATCTTGTAGCCCGGCGTGATGAGCAGCGGATTCTTGTCCTTCGCATATTCTTCCGCATTGGCCGGGCCGACATAGCCGATCAGGTGCCCGACGCTTGGCCCGGTGGGATAGAAGCGCGAGAATCCGCGCTGCGGGATTACGCCGCGCAGGTCGGGCAAGCGCACGCTGATCGCGGCGAACTGTTCGTAGGTGAGGCCCGTCGCGACCTCGATCGGTTGCGGCCCGCGCGCCTTGGCAACGCGCTCCTGCACGTCGGCAATCACGTCTGGCGGGAGGTTCAGGATTTCGCCGAGTCCCGCCACCGTCGCTCCCGGATCGGTCATCCGTTCTGGCACAACGTCGACACGGAAATCGGCTCGGTTGGAGGCGAGCGGGGCGCCGTTCCGGTCCAGAATCCAGCCACGCCGCGGCGGAATGAGCGACAGGTTGACGCGGTTGCTTTCGGATTCGAGCTGGTATTTCTCGTTCTGCGCGATCCCCAGCCAGGCCATTCGGCCCGCCAACAGCACGCCCAGACCGCCCATGGCCGTACCGATGGCGAAACTGCGGCGGGAAAACGCGGTGTCGAGTGTTACCGCGCTGACGAAGGGACGTGCTTTCTTCCGCCGCCGGCGAGATGAGCCGATGGCCATCACGCGGCCCGCCAGCGCGTCAGCCGCATCCGGTCCAGCCGTGCGACCAGCCGGGCGGTGGCGGGGAATAGCAGAACGGCGAGAAGAGCCTGCGGGCCCAGGGCCACAAGCACCGGCGAACCCGGCGAGGCTCCGGAGACCACGAGCCCCGCCAACAGATAGGCGAGCACGGCCACGACCGCGACGATCCAGTCCTGCGCGAACGTGCGCCAGGGAATTCGGCGGTCGAGAAGCTCGATGGCGATCATGGCGAGGGACCACAGCAATATGCCGCTCCCCAGTGGCTGGCCGCTGAACAGGTCATCGAAAAAGCCCAGTGGCAGACCGGCCCAGACCGGAAGCAGGCCTGGACGCACCAGCCGCCACGCCACCAGCATCAGGAAGCCGGTCGGCGGGACCAGCGGCAGGGCGGTCGCGATGAACAGCATCGGCAGCAGCGAACCGAGCATGATCGAGATCCACGGCAGCGTGAGGGCAATTAATGGCGAATGCTCGCGGTTGATGCGCGGGCCATAGGCGTCGCGTCGCTCGCGGGGGGCGTAGCGTTCCACTACTGTGCCACGGCCTGGCCGACCGACGTGCCCGCGACCTTGGCGGCCTCGGGCTCGAAGACCGGCATCACGGCGACGAAATCGGTCCCCGCCGGGTCGCTCACGATGCGCGCGAGTCCGCCGTCGCTCGTCTTCTCGGTCACGATCGCTACCGCCTTGCCGGGCTGGTAGTAGCCGCCCGCACCGCTGGTCACGAAGAGGTCACCGGCCTTGAGCGGATTGATGCCGAGATTCACGAGCTTGATGCGCAGCAAGCTATCCCCGCGTCCCTCGGCAAAGGCGACGAGGCTGTCGTAGGAGCGGCGCACCGGAAGCACGCTTTCCGGATCGAGGAGAAGCAGGACGCGGGAGGAATTGCGTCCGGTCTCGAGGATGCGCCCGACGACCCCGCGCGGGCTGACAACCGACATCCCGACCCTGACGCCCTGGGCGCTGCCCGCACCGAGATAGGCGAAGCGCCTGGTGCTCGACGCGGTGGAGCCAACCAGCCGTGCAACCGCGACGGGCTTCACCTCGCCTTCGCGGATCGCCAGCAGGCCTTTCAGCCGCGCGTTTTCCTGCCGCACCGCCTCCGCTTCCTTGAGGCGGATGCGGGCAATTTCCATCTCGCGCTTGAGCGCGGCGTTCTGCGAGCCTGCGCGCAGATAGCCCTTGATCGAGGCGATAAGACCCTTGCTCTCGGTGCGGGCCACCGCGACGCTCCTGGTCGCGGGCGCAACCGTATCCTGCGCGCCGCCGCGCAGGCCCGACAGGAAGGCCGGGTTCCATAGCGACAGCCCGAGCAGCAGCGCGCCGACAAGCGCGCCGCCACCTGCGGCGATGTAGCCGGTAAACAGCGTATACTGCGCCCGCTTCGAAAATCCCGCGTGGCGCTGCGCGCGAGGCGCCATGGTTTAGGTCCCCGGTATCAGGCGGTCATCAGGACGCCGCGATAGACCGGGTCCTCCATCGCGCGGCCGGTGCCGACCGCGACGCAGGTCAGCGGGTCTTCGGCCACGGTGACGGGAAGGCCGGTCTCTTCGCGGAGATAATCGTCGAGGCCCTGAATCAGCGCGCCACCGCCGGTCAGCACGATGCCCTGGTCGACGATGTCGGCGGCAAGTTCCGGTGCGGTGTTCTCGAGCGCGATACGCACACCCTCGACGATCGCGCCGATCGGTTCGGCCAGCGCCTCGGCGATGTGGCCCTGGTTGATCGTGATTTCCTTGGGCACGCCGTTGACAAGGTCGCGGCCCTTGATTGTGATCGTCTCGCCCACGCCGTCGACCGGGGTGCGCGCAATGCCGTAATCCTTCTTGATCCGCTCTGCCGTGGCTTCGCCGATCAGCAAATTGTGGTGGCGGCGGACATAGCTGACGATCGCCTCGTCCATCTTGTCGCCGCCAGTGCGGACCGAGGTGGTGTAGGCGAGGCCGCGCAGCGACAACACGGCAACTTCGGTGGTGCCGCCGCCGATGTCCACGACCATGCTGCCGACCGGCTCGGTGACGGGCATGTCTGCCCCGATGGCTGCCGCCATCGGCTCCAGGATCAGGAATACCTGGCTGGCACCGGCATTGCTGGCAGCGTCGCGGATCGCGCGGCGTTCGACGCTGGTCGAGCCGGACGGCACGCAGATCGTGATTTCCGGATAGCGCATCAGGTTCTTGCGCCCATGCACCTTGCGGATGAAGTGCTTGATCATCTCTTCGGCGATTTCGATGTCCGCGATGACACCGTCGCGCAGCGGGCGGATGGCCTCGATGCTGTCGGGCGTCTTGCCCATCATCATCTTGGCATCGTCACCAACGGCCTTCACGCGCTTCACGCCATTGATCGTCTCGATCGCGACCACGCTCGGCTCGTTGAGAACGATGCCCTGGTCCTGCACATAGACCAGCGTATTCGCCGTGCCGAGGTCGATCGCCATGTTCTGCGACCCGAACTTGAAGAGATTGTTCCAGAAGCCCATTGTGCGCGCGTTTTCCGTAAGAGTTTGAGGCCCTTGGTGGCGCAAGTTGGTGCGCTTCGGGGACCGGGTTTGCCTGCGAAGGCGGTTCCTTAGCGAAGCGTGGCGACAAATGCCAAAATATTTGCAAACGTCGTCGGGGGATTGGTGCGGCGCTTGTCTCGAAATCGCGGCGCTTCATCGCTAGGCAGACAGGCTGCCATGCCGACCATCCGCCGCCTCCCCGAAACCCTCGTCAATCGCATTGCCGCAGGCGAGGTGGTCGAGCGGCCCGCGGCGGCGCTCAAGGAGCTGTTCGAAAACGCAATCGACGCAGGCGCGACGCGGATTGCGGTGCGGCTGGTGGGAGGCGGGCTCGATTGCCTGGAAGTGACCGATGACGGCTGCGGCATGGCACCGGACGAAATGGTGCTCGCGCTCGAGCGCCATGCCACCTCCAAGCTTCCCGATGATGCAATCGAGCAGGTGACGACGCTGGGGTTTCGGGGCGAAGCGCTGCCCAGCATCGCCAGCGTCTCGCGCTTCACGCTCGAGAGCCGCGTGCGCGGGGCGAACGAGGGCTGGCGCCGGGTGATCGATCATGGCGCACCGGTCGAGGAAGGTCCCGCCGCGCTGCCCCCCGGCACACGGGTACGGGTCGAGCAATTGTTCGCTCGCATACCGGCGCGCCGCAAGTTCCTGCGCTCGGCGCGGAGCGAATACGCCGCCTGCCTCGATGTCGTGCGCCGGCTGGCGATGGCGCGGCCCGATGTCGCGGTTACGCTCGAACATGGCGAGCGGCGCGTCCTGGCGCTTCAGGCGGGCGAGGCGCTGGCGGAGCGGGTCACGCAGCTCATCGCCCGCGAGCTTCGCGACAATGCCGTGGCGATCGATGTCGAACGATACGGTATGCGGCTGACCGGCATCGCGGGCCTGCCGACCTACAACCGGGGCGTTGCCGATCACCAGTACCTGTTCGTCAACGGTCGCCCGGTGAAGGACCGGCTGCTCGTCGGCGCGGTGCGCGGTGCCTATGCCGACATGCTTGCGCGTGACCGGCACGCGGTGCTGGCGCTGTTTCTCGAGCTTCCTGCCGCGGAGGTGGACGTCAACGTCCACCCCGCCAAGACCGAGGTGCGCTTCCGCGATGCGGCGGGCGTGCGCGGTTTCATAGTCGCCGGGCTGCGCGCCGCGCTCGCGACCGGCGACCGCCGCAGCGCGCAGGCACCCGACGCATCCGCGATGGGGCGCTGGCAGCAGGAGTTCCAAAGCCCCTCCCCTTCAGGGGAGGGGCTTATGTTGCGCGACAGGGTGATGGATTTCGCTTTTGGACCCCAGGGTCGCGCCGAGGAAGCCGCGCCCGTGCCCGAGGAAGCGCGCGACTACCCGCTCGGCATCGCGCGCGGGCAGATCGCCAACACCTATATCGTCGCCGAGGCGGCGGACGGGCTGGTGCTGGTGGACCAGCACGCCGCACACGAGCGGCTGGTGCTGGAACGCCTGCGCGCGGCGGGGGCGGGGGAGGCAGTCACCCGGTCGCAGGCATTGCTCATGCCCGACGTTGTCGAACTCGATGAACCTTCGTGCGACCGGCTGGAGGAAGCAGCGGAGAAGCTTTCCGCTCTCGGCCTCGCGATCGAGCGGTTCGGGCCCGCCGCCATGCTGGTCCGCAGCCTGCCCCACGCGCTCGCCAAGGCCGATCCCGAGAAGCTGCTGCGCGACATCGCCGACGATCTCGCGCTTAACGGCCCTGATGAAGAAAGGGGGGCGCTGCTGCTGGGCGAGAAGCTCGACCTCGTGCTTGCCACCATGGCCTGCCACGGGTCGGTCCGCGCGGGTCGCCCGCTGTCGGTCGCCGAGATGAACGCCCTTTTGCGCGAGATGGAATCGACCCCGCGGTCGGGCCAATGCAACCATGGGCGGCCCACGTGGGTTAAGCTCGCCATGAGCGACGTCGAAAAACTGTTCGGGAGACATTGATGCGCAGACTGACAATCGCGGCGGCGCTCATCGCGCCCGTGCTCATGAGCGCCTGCGGGGAGGCGCCGAAGACGCGCGCCCAGCAGGACGCCGAAGCCGAGAAAGCCATCGCTGAGGTCGAGGCCGCGCAGACTCCGCCGCCCGATGTCGTCACACCCGAGCGGATCACCGCCGACGAGCGCAGCCGCTATAAACTCAGCGATACCGGCTGCGCCTTTGCGGTCAACAATCCGGAGGTAGGCGCGCAGGCGATCCTGCAGATGAACGTCGGCTACATGAAGTTTGACGGCGACATGGAGCGGTTCGCGCCCGATGCCGGTGTCGGCGACGGACCGGCGGGTACCAGCACCCGCTACGATGGCGGTCGCCATGCGCTCGAGGTGCGATACGACCTTGCCAGAGCTGCCAAGACCGATGGCGACAGGCTCAGTGTGCCGACGCGGATCACGCTTCAGGACGGCCGCAAGCGGACAGTTTATGTGGCCGAGGGAATTGCGCTCTGCGGCTGACCCTAGTCTGCGACCGGCGCCGACGGGTCGCGCACGCGGATCAGTCCGTTCGAGAGCATTTCCAGCACCAGCTCGTTATCCTGGTTGAAAACGCGGCAGCGCGTCTTGAACAGCCCCATCTCGGGCCGCGACTTGCTGCGGCGCTTCTCGACCACCTCGGTTTCGCAGCGCAGGACGTCGCCGGGATAGACCGGCTTGACCCAGCGTAGATTGTCGATGCCGGGCGAGCCGAGGCCCGCCTGCTGGACCACACTCATGTTGTCGACCAGCATTCGCATCGTCATCGCGCAGGTGTGCCAGCCGCTGGCGGACAGGCGCCCGAAATAGGTCTGCGCGGCTGCCTCGTCGGAAAGGTGGAAGGGCTGCGGATCGAAGCTCGAGGCGAAGGCAACGACCTCCTCCCGCGTGACTTCGTAGCGGCCGAAGCTCTGCTTGTGGCCGACCTCCATGTCCTCGAAATGAATCACGCTCTCAATCTCCCAGGCTGAATCGGGCGAACAGCGTGTAGCCCATCGGAGTGCTGCCGTAGCAGGGTCAGGGTCCTTAGTGAGAAGGTCCGGCGATCATCCAGAGCGCCATGCCGATCATGAACAGGTTTTCGGTAAGGGAGACGAAGCCGAGAGGGACGTTGCTCGAACCTCCGACGCAGGCGCATTTCAGCTCGCGTCTCTGGACATAGACCGCATAGAAAACGCTGAGCCCGCCAACCGTGCCGATGAACAGCGCGACGGGGATCGAAAGCCAGTCCAGCGCGCGGGCCGCCATCAGTACACCAGCGCCGGCTTCCAGGAACGGGTAGGCATAGGCATAGGGCACGTAGCGGCGCGCGAGCAGATCGTAGCCGATGAACATTGTCGAGAATTTCTCGATGTCCTGGAGCTTCAGCATGGCGAGAATGGCCATGCTGAAGCTGACGAACCATTCCGCCGCGCGCACCGTGAACGGCGAGCCATAGGCCGCGAAGCTGACCGCGAGCGCAAGCCCCGCGGCGATGGAAAACACGGCCAGCACCGGGCGGTAACTCGTCGAGTCGGCAGAGGGCAGCGGATCGCCCAGGAAGGCCCGCAGGTCCGTGTAGCCTCCGATCCTGACCCCGCCGATGAATGTCTGGGGCGTGGTCTCGACGCCGGTCTCCGCCTTGTAGGCATCGGTCTGTTCGCGGCTGGTCAACCATCGATCGTCGACCCGATAGCCGGCGCGTTCCAGCAGCCACTTCGACTTGATCCCGTAGGGACAGATATGCTTGTCCATCACCATGCGGGTGAGGATCGCGGTCTTTTCCGTGCTCATGGTCGGCCCTATAGCCTCCGTACCATGGTCCGGAGTCAACAGTGAATCGCTATCGGATTTCCGATCTTGCCCGATCCGCCGGCGTCGGGGTCGAGACGGTCCGCTATTACCAGCGGACCGGCCTGCTTGCAGCACCCGTCGGGCCTGCACCCGCAGGACGGCATTATGGCAGCGAGGACGTGCAGCGTCTCCGCTTCATCAGGAAAGCCCAGTCGGCCGGGTTTTCCCTCGCCGACATATCCACGCTGATCGACCTGGACCGCGCCGACGACCGAGCCACGGCCCGGGCCATGGCCCGGGAGAGGCTGGCCGCGCTCGACCGGCAGATAGCTATATTACAGGATGCACGAAGTTCGCTTGCCAAACTGGCGACGGACTGCGCCCGCAACCATGAGGGCCCGTGCCCGATCCTGGCGCGTTCGACTAGCGAAGGCTGGGTTTCAGCGTGCTGCCGTCGAAGTCCGGGATGATGCGATAGCGGGCCGTGACCAGGCTGAACGCTCCAAACATCAGCAGCCCGATCGCCACCAGCGAATAGATCGTGCCGCTGTCGCGCAGCGATAGGAGCGCTTCGCCCAGGCCCTTGACCACGGTCTCGTCTTCGAACCAGGCGCCGCGCAGCAGCGACCAGCCGATGATGGCGAAGACCACTGCTCGGGCGGCGTGCCCGGCGCGGCCGACGCCTTCCACCGCACGGGGCGCGCCGCCGACGATATGCTTCATGAAGTCGCCGGTGACCCCCTGCTTGCCCTGCATGAAGGCTGCCACCAGCATCCCCAGCCCGACGAGGCCGATAATAACCGCGCCGAGCTCGAAGGCGAGGACGGGCTGCGCCGTCTCCTGCCCGGCGCCGGACCCGGCAGAGCTGGTCTGGCCGCCGGTCGCGAACTTGTAGGCCGCATAGGCGAGGAACAGGTAGGCGATGCCGCTCGCGACGTCGCCGATCCGTTTCGCGGCTCCCATGGCGTCGCTGTCCCGGTTCTGGATATTCGCGACGCCGGACATCAGCTTGAACAGCGCGTAAGCCAGCAGGCCGCTCGCCACCAGCCATAACAGCGGGGTGCCGAGGGGCATGTCCTGAAGGTAATCATAGACTCCCGTGGCACCGTCTCGCGCCTTGCCTGAAGTGCCCAGCGCCAGCAACCCGAGAAGAATGTACGTCACGCCGCGGGCGGCGTAGCCGAGCCGGACAAGGGTAATGAATTTCTGCGACTTGTCGATGGCCATGACGCCGGGCTCCCTGCTGTTTCAGGGCTAACGAGCCAGCGCACGTATCGCTCCCGTCAGTGCGCCAGCGCGGCGTCGACCGGGGCCAGCGTGCCGTCCATCGCCGGGTCCTGCGGCAGACCGATCACGCGGCGCATGAGCGGGGCGATGGCGGTGTTGGGGAAATCGGGCAGGGTGATCCCGCGGCGAAATGCGGGGCCGCTGGCAATGAACAGGGCGCGCATCTCCGGCGCCATGTTGTCGTATCCGTGGTTGCCGCCGGTCCGATGCTCTTCGGGCATGGTTGCCAAGATCTGCCAGCCGGTCTCGGCAAGGCAAAGATAGGGCGGTATCCGCGGGTTGGTGCCGTAGTCGAAGCGAGCGGGAATCTGCGCCTTGCGCCAGCATTGCATATGCGGATGGGGTCGCAGCAGTTTCGCCTCTAGCGCGTCCTTGCGACCCGGCTTGGGAATGAAGGTCGCATAGGGGCCCGCCTCGTCCAGCACGTAATCCTCGGGGGACAGCAGCTTGTCGAGCGCAATGGTGCGGCTCCCGCGGGTTTCCGCCATGCCATGATCGGCGACGATGACGAGGTTCGCGGGCTGGCCGAGCGCCGCGAGCCCATCGAGCAGTGCGGCGACGTCGCGGTCCACATCGGCCAGCGCGTCCGGGACGTCCTTGCCGTCCGGTCCGCTGTCGTGCCCCGCCGTATCGACCTCGTCGAAATAGAGGAACAGCAGGCGCGGGCGTATGGCGGCGGGGCGACGCAGCCAGTCGATGATGGCGTTGACGCGCTGGATGGGCGAGACGTTCTGGTCAAATGCCTGCCAGTCGGCGGGGCGGGTGCCGCCATCGCTCCGCCCGTAACCGCGCGGTTTAAGCGTTCCGCCCCAGGCCACCGCCGAGCCGGGCCAGAACATGGCGGCGCTGCGGATTCCCGCCTTCTCCGCCGATACCCACAGTGGCTCCTTCGCGTTCCAGAAGAACGGATCGGTGACCGCCATGGTGAAGCGATCCTTGGCTTCGGGCCGGGCGGGATCGTTGAAGGCATTGGCGGTGATGCCGTGGTGGTCGGGGACATATCCCGTCACCAGCGTCCAGTGGTTGGGGAAGGTCTTGGACGGGAAGGAGGGGATCATCGACGCCGAAACGCCATCTGCCGCCAGCCGCGACAAAGTCGGTGTCAGGCCGCGCTGGAGGTAATCGGCGCGGAAACCGTCGATGGAGATCAGAATCGTGACCGGCGCGCGCTGCTCCTGCACGGCGACGGCAGCTGGCGGTGCACTTTCGGGCCGGGGCGCGCACGCGGCGAGAAGCGCACTCGCCGCAATGGCGATGATGGGAGGAAGGCGGCGCAAGGATTCGAACAGGCCCATGGGCCGCAGATGGCGCAACTCACGCCCGGGCGCCAGCCCAAGAACGCCGGGTTGCCGTGTGGTTAACTTTTTCGCGCTAACGGGAGGTCGATCCAAAAAGGTATTGGTCGGGCAGGCAGTGACGCTTTCGGACATCCAGACAACGGCCAGCCGGATGGTCGCGCAGCTGACCTCGATCGTCACTTCCCCGGAGTCCAACTTTTCCGCGCTGTCGCTGCTGAGCGCGTTCTGCGTGGCCGCCGCGTTCCTGTGCATCCGGCGCGGTCGGAAGCGCCCGATACGGCTAGCGGCACTGGTCCGCGCGCTGGTCCCGAAGCGCTGGCTGTCGAGTCCTTCGGTCCGCGCCGATATCGGACTGCTGCTGTTCAACACCTTCATCGGCGGCGCGCTGCTGGGCTGGGCGATCCTGTCGGCGGACGCGGTCAATGCTGCTGCGGACCGTATGCTCGACGCGGTGTCGGGCAAGGCGCCGCTGCTCGAGGTGCCTCGCGGTGTTTTCGTCGCCATCGTCACGGTGGCGGTCTATCTGGGCTATGAGCTCGGCTACTACATCGACCACTGGCTGAAGCACCGCATCCCGTTCCTCTGGCAGTTCCACCGCGTGCATCACTCGGCCGAGGAGTTGACGCCCTTCACCAACGCCCGGATGCACCCGGTCGGCGCCGTGATCTTCGCCAATATCACCGGCCCGTGCGTCGGGCTCTTCGGATCGCTCGCCAGCCATGTGTTCGCGGCACCCGGCGCGCCGGTGCCCGTCGGCGGGATCAACGCGATCATGATCGCGGCGCTGTTCCTGATCCTGCACCTCCACCATTCGCATGTCTGGATTCCGTTCACCGGCACGCTCGGCAAGCTGGTCCTCAGCCCGGCGCATCACCAGCTCCACCACTCGACCGACCCGCGGCATTTCAACCGCAATCTCGGCGCGACGCTGGCGGTATTCGACTGGCTCGCGGGCACTCTGCTCGTCCCCGACCGCAAGCGCGAACGGTTGCGCTTCGGGGCGGGGCCCTACGGCTACGACCCGCACAGCGTCACCGGGATGCTGGTGATGCCCTTCGTGGAAGCCGCCGCGGAACTGAAGTCGGCTGGGGCGCCGGTCGAAACGCTAACAGCGCCCTAGACGTTGAACTTGAAGTGCAGGACATCGCCGTCCTGCACCACATAGTCCTTGCCTTCCTGCCGCAGCTTGCCCGCCTCGCGCGCGGGCGCTTCGCCGCCCAGCGTGACGAAATCGTCGTAGGCGATGGTTTCGGCGCGGATGAAGCCCTTCTCGAAATCGGAATGGATTTCGCCCGCCGCCTGCGGGGCCCTGGCGCCTGCGGGGAAGGTCCAGGCCCGGGCCTCCTTGGGCCCGGCGGTGAAGTAGGTTTTCAGCCCGAGCAGCTTGTAGCCGGCGCGGATGACACGGCTGAGGCCGCTTTCCTCGAGGCCCAGCTCGGCGAGATATTCGGCGCGCTCCTCGGCCTCCATCGCCACCAACTCGCTTTCGATCGCGGCGGAGACGACCACCGCCTCCGCCCCCTCGGCCTTCGCCTTCTCGAAGACCTGCGCGGACAGGGCGTTGCCGCTCGCCGCGTCTTGTTCGCCGACGTTGCAGACGTAGAGCACGGGCTTGGCGGTCAGGAGCTGCGCCTGCTGGAACACCCGCGCCTCGTCGTCGCCGTTGGGCTCGGTCAGGCGGGCAGGCTTGCCCGCGCGCAGCAGTTCGAGCGCCTGGCCGAGCACGGAGGCCATGACCTTGGCTTCCTTGTCGCCGCCGGTCGCCTTCTTCTGCGCGGCGGGAACGCGCTTTTCGAGGCTTTCGAGATCGGCGAGCATCAGTTCCGTTTCGACGACCTCGGCGTCGGTCAGCGGGTCGACCCTGTTGGCGACGTGCTGGATGTCATCATCCTCGAAACAGCGCAGGACATGGACGATCGCATCGACCTCGCGGATATTGCCGAGGAACTGGTTGCCGAGCCCCTCGCCCTTGCTGGCACCCTTCACGAGGCCGGCGATATCCACGAAGGCGAGCTGGGTGGGGATGATCTTCGCCGACCTGGCGATGGCCGCGATCTTGTCCAGCCTCTCGTCGGGTACGGCAACCTGGCCCACGTTCGGCTCGATGGTGCAGAACGGATAGTTGGCGGCCTGCGCGGCCTGCGTTTCGGTCAGGGCGTTGAACAAGGTCGACTTGCCGACATTCGGCAGGCCGACGATTCCGCAGCGAAAACCCATCGTGTAAAAACCTCTGTATCGGGGAAGGGCCGGGCGATGCGGCCATGCGATTGCGCCCATAGCGGCAAGGTTTGGCCAAGACCAGCGCCACAAACCCCGCGCCATTTTGGCGGTTAACCATTGCGCCCGATTGCGGTAGCGATTGCGAAACAGGCGGAAGCGGCTTGCGAGTCGCGCGGCTGCGGGGGGACATGCATGGCAACGGCTCCGGCGACGGTCGAACCCGTCGATTTTCTCGAGAAAACCGAAACCGGCCGACGTGCCGAGACGGTCGCCGACCTGATGACGCCCGCCGTTGGCATTTTCCCTCCCGAAACCACGGTGGCCCAGGCGGTGGAGGCGCTGCGCGAACAGACCCGCACCGCCTTCATCACCTATCTCTACATCGTCGGCCGGGACCAGCACCTTCAGGGCCTCGTCGTCATGCGCGAGATGCTGCTCGCCAAGCCGGAGACGAAGCTTTCCGACATCATGTTGGGCGAGCCCTTCACGCTGAACCGTGACATGCTGCTGCGCGACGCTCTGAAAAAGGCGCTGCATATGCATTTTCCGGTCTATCCGGTGGTGGACGGCCAGAACCGCCTTGTCGGACTGGTGCGCGGCGGCGAGCTGTTCGCCAACCGGGCGATCGAGATCTCCGGCCAGTCGGGAACCATGGTCGGTGTCGCCAACGAGGAGCGGCTGGAAACGCCGCTGCCGACAAGTCTGAAGCTGCGCCACCCGTGGTTGCAGGTGAACCTGCTGACTGCGTTCCTTGCCGCGGCGGTTGTCGGCTATTTCGAGGATACGCTGGCGCGTCTCGTCATTCTTGCGGTGTTCCTGCCGGTAATGGCGGGGCAGACGGGCAATACCGGCTGCCAGGCGCTGGCGGTCGCGCTGCGCGGCATGACGCTGGGCGAAGTCAATGCCAGCAATCAGGGCAAGCTCATCCGCAAGGAGATGATGCTGGGGTTCTTCAACGGCCTGCTCGTCGGCATCACCGCGGGTATCGGGATGCTCGTCTATGCCACCACGCAGGGCGAGGCGGAGCCGATAAAGCTGGCGCTCGTCGTCGTCGTCGCGATGGTCGGGGCGTGCACCGCGAGCGGGATTGCCGGGGCCATCATTCCCCTGACGCTCAAGCGCTTCGGTGCCGATCCGGCGACCGCTTCGAGCATCTTCTTGACGACCGCCAGCGACATCACCAGCATGGGCATGTTCCTGGGCCTGGCCACGCTGATGCTCTAATCCTGCTGCCGCATCGCGACGTCGCTCATGAAGCGCTCGGCCTCGCCCTTCGTCAGCCATTCCGCCTCGGCACCGATCGCGGCGAGCATATCGGTGAGATCGTCCATCTCGGCTTTCGCGTAATTGCCGAGGACGTGGCCGGTCACGCGGTCCTTGTGCCCGGGGTGGCCGATGCCGATACGGACCCTTCGAAACTCCGGGCCGAGATGCTTGTCTATCGAACGCAGGCCGTTGTGCCCCGCCAGCCCGCCGCCGGTGCGGACCTTCACCTTGAAGGGTGCGAGGTCGAGCTCGTCATGGAACACCGTCAGCGCCTCGGGACCGAGCTTGTAGAAGCGCAGCGCCTCCGCGACCGCGCGGCCGCTCTCGTTCATCCAGGTCGCGGGCTTCAGCAGCAGGACCTTCGCGCCGCCGATCCGGCCTTCCTGCACCCAGCCCGAGAACTTCTTCTGCGACGGCCCGAAGCCGTGCATCTCCGCGATCACGTCCACGGCCATGAAGCCGACGTTGTGGCGGTGCATCGCATATTGCGGTCCAGGATTTCCGAGGCCGGTCCAGATCTGCATCGCCGCGCGCCTATCTCAAGCGCGCGCGGCGAGAAAGGCCCGGGCATCGCGCGGGTGCCGGAAACGGATAACCGCGCCGCCGAAGGAAGATAGCCGTCGCTCGATCGCCGCCTGCTTGTTCGCGCGGAACATCGCGACGTAGAGGAGGAATTCCCGGTCCAGGCACTCGGGGCATCCCGGTGCCGCGTCGGGCCTGACCTTCCCGTGGAGCGTGATGATCCGCTTGATGACGCGCCAGAGGCAAAGCCAGGCGGGGTAATCGAGCAGGATCGCGGTGTCGGCGCGGGCCAGCCTGCGGTCCATGCTGCCGCCATAGTTGCCGTCGACGATCCATCGTTCCCCCGCCAGCAGTTCGCCGAGCCGGGCTTGCCAGGCGGCCTCTTGCGGCTCGGTCCAGCCGGGTAGGTGATATTCTGCGTCGAGGTGGATCAGCGGCAGCCGGCTGCGCAGCGCCAGGTCGCGCGCGAAGGTCGATTTTCCCGCGCCCGGCGAGCCGATGACAAGAACGCGGTGCATCGCATTTCCTTACCGTTCGCAAGACGGCCGGCAAATCCCGGTCGGCGACCAGTCGGCCGCAAGCGCGAATGCGCTCCCGGAGCGCTTTGCGAGAAGGAAGCCGTTGCGAAGCGCTGCCGAAGGCAGCACCGGCCCGGACGGGCCGCCCCCGGCGTTCGAAGGGCGAAACAAGAACGCCGGCCCCTCGCGGGACCGGCGCCTTGGTGATTTTCTTCGAAACCGGGGCGGGGCTTATTCGCCGCCATCCTCGCTTGCGGTCTCGTCCTCATCCTCGACCTGGTCCTGCTGCCCGGTCGCGGGGACCGCATCGGCCTGCGAGGTATCGCCTTCCGCCTTCTTGAGCGCCGACGGGGCGACCAGGGTGGCAATGGTGAAGTCGCGGTCGGTGATCGCGCTCTCGCTGCCGTCGGGCAGGGTGACTTCGGAGATGTGGATCGAATCGCCCACGTCCTTGCCGGTGACATCGATCTCGATGTCGCTGGGTATCTTCTCGGCGTCGCAGATGAGGTCCAGCTCGTGGCGCACCACGTTCAGCACGCCGCCCTTCTTGATACCGGGCGCCTTGTCCTCGTTGATGAACACCACCGGCACCATCACCTCGACCTTGGCGTTCTTCGTCAGGCGAAGGAAATCGACATGCTCGGGGCGGTCGGTGACCGGATTGACCGCGACGTCCTTGGGCAGGGTCCGCAGCTTCTTTCCACCGAGTTCCAGGGTGACGATCGAGTTCATGAAGTGGCCGGTGCCGAGCTGGCGGACCAGCTCCTTCGCCTCGACATGAATGAGGGTGGGTTCTTCCTTGCCGCCGTAGATCACGGCGGGGACGCGGCCTTCGCGGCGCAGTTGACGGGAGGCTCCCTTGCCAGCCCGTTCGCGCGCCTCGGCCGGCAGGGTCAGAGCGTCGCTCATCGGTATTGCCTTTCGAATGCGTTTGAAATCCGGTCTCGCCACGCCTCCAGGGATGACCATGGCGCCGGAAGCCGGGGCCGTTAGCAGGACCGGCGCGAAATGCAAGCCCGCACGCGGTCAGCGGACCCGTTCTATACGGTAGCCACGCGCCTCCAGCAGCGCGACGAGGCCGTCGGGACCGAGGAGATGCGCCGCGCCGACAGCCACGAAGGGGCGGCGGCCTTGCACAAGCAGCGGCTCCAGCCGGTCTGCCCAGGCGCGGTTCCGGCGCTTCAGCAGCGCGTCGTAAAGCACGGGATCGGCGAGCATACCCTGCCGCGTTTCCTGCTCGAGCGTGCCGAGATCGGCAGCGAGCCAGGCGCGTGCCAGCCGCTCGGGCTCGGTCGCGGCCTTGGCGGTGCCGGTCACGACCTCGGCGAGCAGGCGGCGCTGTGCCGTCTCGGGGAGGCTGTCGAAGATCGCGAGTTGCGTCCCGGCGCCTTCCAGCTCGGCGATCGGCCTGTCCCTGAAACGCACCAGAAGAGCGCGGTCGGCGCCATTTGTCGCCTGAGCCTGGGCCTTGGCCCCCGACTGCGACAGGGCCAGCGCCGCCGCCCAGGTCTCCAGTCCGTCGTACTGGCGCGGGGGGAGGTCATTCGCCTCCAGCAGCAGCGCGTATTGCGGGCGCGCCGACGGGGGCAGGCGGCTCGCGAGCGGAGGGCAGGGGCAGTCGCGCGCCAGCCGCTCGAAGACGGTCGCGATCGCCTTGGGGTCGAGATCGCGGACCTCGACCACCAGCGTGCCGGCTTGTCCGGCGGCCCTGTCGAGCGCGGGTGTCCACCACCGCGCCCCCTCGGGCAGCGCATATGCGCTGCCC
>JAJYQP010000094.1 GCA_021794525.1 Pseudomonadota bacterium
CGAGCGGCGGCGATACCCCGCAATATGGCATCGGGAGTTTGTTCTGATGGGCGGGCCCGCCCGTTCATCGCCGTGCCATGCCGCGACACTATTGTCCGGACGGCTAGGCAAGCGACGGCGATCGGGCCACACTTGCACGATGACAAAGGATGACCTCGCCATGCGGACCGGGCTGGTCGCTGCTGCCCTGCTGATTGCCGGCTGCTCGGCGGCGCCTTCGGGCGCCGCAGTGGTACGGGTGGGGCCCGCGCAGGTGGCCGGGGCGCTGAAGAACGCGCGCGACGGTGACCGCGTGGTGCTCGCGCCCGGAAGCTATGGCGATATCGTCCTTCCCGCCGCCGACCATGCAAAGCCGGTCGTAATCGACGCGTCGGCGGCGAAGGTCCGCTCGCTGATGATCCGCAGCACTGCCGGGTGGACGTGGAGGGGCGGCGTGATCGACAGCCCGCTGCCGCCCACGGCCCAGCCGTTCCCGCGCGACGCGGTGTGGCGCAATGTCATGATCGACAATGCGCGGCGCATCGAGGTTTCCGGGACGACGCTCACGGGCGGTCATACCGGCGTGCTCGTCACCCGCGGGAGCGAGGACATCGTGCTGCGCGACAATCTCGCAACCGGTCTCCAGTCCGACGGCTTCAATATCGCCACCGCGCGGCGCGTCAGCCTGATCGGCAACACCTGCCGGGACTTTACCCCGATCGCCCCCATCTTCGAAGGTGGCAGGATGGTGAAGGATGGCACGCACCCGGACTGCATCATGATGTGGAGCGAGGCCGGCAAGCCGCCGACCAGCGACATCACGATCACTGGCAACACCATCCGCGGGGCGATGCAGGGAATTACGCATTTCTGGCATCCGAAGCTGGGCCGCGACAAGGTCTATCGGGTGAAGGCGTGGGACAATGATGTGGAGGTCAGCTACTTCCACGGCATCTTCCTGGAGGACACGCCGGGGAGCGACGTGCGCCGCAACCGGGTTCGCACCCAGGTCGGCGCGACCGCTCTGGGCAATCCGGCGATGAAGGTGAAAGCGTGGCTGAAGTTCGACGCGGGAACCCCGTCATGCGGCAACCAGGTCGATGGAAAACGCATCGACCGGGGCTGTTGAGGTCGATTTACGCCTGGGTTTCCCCAATTCTTGACGATTCGTCGCGTTTCGGGCGCGGCTTATCCTTAACGCGTCGGACACGCCCTCGGTTCATCGGATACTAACCTAATCGTCATAGACGCCGTGTAGACGAAATAATCGTCGGGTCAAAAATTCCCTTTCGGAGATACAATCAGTGCATTTCTACGCTCGCGCCCTGGCGTGCGGGCTGGCGGTCGCTTGCGCCCTTCCGGCGCAGGCCGCCACGCGTTACGCCACGCCCTCCACCCTTGCCTTCACGCTGGCGCAGGCCCAGCCCGGCGATACTGTCGCGCTGGCCTTCGGCAATTACGGCGACGTGGTGCTGCCCGTCCGCAACAACCGGGTTCCCATCACCATCGAGGCAAGCCAGGCAACCCTGCGCACGCTGATGATCCGCGGCACCGCGGGGTGGACCTGGAAGGGTGGCAAGATCCTCACACCCCTGCCTCCCGCCGCCTGGCGCAACGTGATGATCGACAACGCGCGCCGCATCGAGGTGAGCGGTGTCACCCTTTCCGCCGGACACACCGGCGTGCTGGTGACACGCGGCAGTTCGGACATCGTGCTGCGCAACAACATCGCCACGGGACTTCAATCGGACGGATTCAACATCGCCACCGCCACCCGCGTGACGCTGACCGGCAATAGCTGCACCAGCTTCAACCCTATCACGCCGGTCTTCGACGCGGCGGGCAGGATGTTGAAGGACGGCACGCATCCGGACTGCATCATGATGTGGAGCGAGAAGGGCAAGCCGGCGACCTCCGACATCACAATCACCAGCAACCGCATGAGCGGCAAGATGCAGGGTATCACCACCTTCTGGCACCCCACCCTCGGCCGCGACAAGGTCTATCGCATCAAGGCGATCGGCAATATCGTCGATGTTACCTACTGGCACGGCATCTCACTAGATTATGCGCCCGGTTCGGAAGTCCGTGGCAATCGCGTTACGAGTGCCGCCGGAGCCCGTATGCTCAATTATCCATATGGTCCGATCCGGACTTGGCTCAAGGCCAACGAGGGGGTCGCCTGCGGCAATTCGGTCGAGGATTTTCCTACCGGCGAGGGAACCGCGGCCTGCACTGGCGGAGTTTGGGGCGCCGGCACCAGCGTGGGCGGCTGAAGCGCTGACAGGGCCGCAGTTCCGGCTGCCCCGCATCCACCGGAGTTGATTACTGGTGCCGCGCGGCCTAGGCTGCTCGGCACCAGTTTTATGGGTTCCGCGCCACCGTGTTAACCTTGGCGCCACGCGAGCGAGGCGCTTCGCGGCCTCGGGACCCTTGTGCAGGGCGGGATATTAACCCTTGTTGTTGACGTCGATTGCACGACACCGGGTCCAGGGCGGGGAGCCATGACTTACCGCGATGCCAGTGCGTTGATCCCGTGACTGCCGTGACGCCGACAAAAGTCGCGCAGGAGCGCAAGAGCCATTCGCGCCAGACCGCCCGCATGGCGCTCGTCTGCCGGCTTATCCTCAGCGATGCGCTGTCGATCCTGATCGGGTTCAGCCTTGCACGGCGGGTGCGCGGCGACGAATGGCTGCGACCCGACGGTATCGACCTGATGTGGGTGATCCTGCCCGCCTTCCTCGTGGTGGCGATCATCGCCCGCGGTTACTCGCTCAGCGTCATGAGCGACTATTTCGAGAGCGCCCGCCGCGCCGTGGTCGCCCTCGTGCAGACCTTTCTCCTGCTCTTCGCAGTGCTGTTCGCGACCCAGTCGGGCGAGGAAATCTCCCGCGTGGCGCTGTTCGTGGCGATGGGCGCGATCGCGGTGCCGATGCTCGCGCTGCGCTATCTCTCGGCTCTGTGGGTCAACCGGACGCTGGGCAACAGGCTGTTCGACGATCTCGTTATCATCGACGGCGTGCCCGCGCCGGTGATCCCCGACACGCTGCAGGTCGATGCCGCGCAGAACGGCCTGCGCCCCAACCTCGACGATCCCGCGCTTATCGAGCGTTTCGCGCTTATGACCGAGTTCTATGACCGGGTGATCGTCGCCTGCCCGCCGGAGCGGCAGGTGGCCTGGTCGATCATGCTGAAGTCCATCAATGCCACCGGAGAGCTGCTGGTCGGCGGCGGGAACGAGATCGGCGCAATCGGGCTGGGCACGGTCGGTAGCTCGCGCACGCTGGTAGTGTCGCGCGGCGGCATGGCGCTGTCCGACCGCGTCAAGAAGCGGCTGTTCGACCTCGCGGTCGCCCTTCCGGCACTCGTCGTACTCGCACCGATGCTGCTGATCGTGGCGATCGGGATCAAGCTCGATTCCCCGGGGCCGGTATTCTTCCGCCAGCCGCGCGTAGGGCGGAACAATGTCATGTTCCGCATCTACAAGTTTCGCAGCATGCGCCAGGAAAGCTGCGACGTGGCGGGCGCCAAGTCGACCCGCCGCGACGATGATCGCATTTCCCGCTTCGGCGCCTTCCTGCGCAAGACCAGCATCGACGAGCTGCCGCAGCTCCTCAATGTCATCAAGGGCGACATGAGCATCGTCGGCCCGCGTCCCCACGCGCTGGGTTCGACCGCCGACGAGAAGCTGTTCTGGGAAATCTCCCACCGCTACTGGGAACGCCACGCCTTGAAGCCGGGCATAACCGGGCTGGCGCAGGTGCGGGGGTTCCGCGGCGCGACCGAAAAGACCGACGATCTCACCAATCGCCTGCAGGCCGATCTGGAATATCTCCAGGATTGGCGGCTGTGGCGCGACATCGGGATACTTTTCGCGACACTCCAAGTGCTTGTTCACCCTAATGCCTATTGATAACGATTGGATGGGGATCGGTCTCAAAATCACACAGCCCTGAAATGGGCTACCTGCACAGCCAGTCCTGCCGTATAGACGCGCGATCCCTGCAATCGGGGGACAGGATCTTAAGGATGCTTCGCAAGATGACTGGTAGAAACGCTCTGACGCTCGCCCTTTCGCTGGCCTTGGTCGCCTGCGGTGGTGGGGGCGAACCCAAGGGACAGGTCCTGGCCACCGTCGATGGTGAGGAAATTACCGCCACCGACCTTCGTGCCGAGCTGAACGGCGCCAC
>JAJYQP010000096.1 GCA_021794525.1 Pseudomonadota bacterium
CGCGCGCGTTCCGGCCGACGATGGATGCAGGCGTCAGGGAAGAGCGGCTGGCGCGCTGGGGCCAGGCGCTGGCGGCGAGCTAGGCGACTGGTTCAGCCCTGCGCGAAGGCGCTTGCGAGCCGGTCCTGTAAGCCGCGTGCGGGGCCCGCCTCGGCATCGCGCCGCAATTGTCTGTCGAGCCGCTCGGCGCGGGCGTAGAGCCGCTCGCTCTCGCGGATCAGCGCGCGGGTGGGGGGCAGCAACTGCGCCATCTGCACCGGATCGGAGCGACGGTCGCTCGCTAGCATGCCGCAACGCTTCACCTGCGCTTCCGAGAGCTCGCCCGCGAAGAAGGCGCGCTGGTTAAGCAGCCAGGCGAGGAGGTTCATCAGCCTTGTGGTGGTCCTGAGGCCCTCGATCGAGAGCGCGATGCGCAGCGGGTCGCCGCTCGTCTCCTCGGGATCGCGGCTGCGCAGGTCGAACACCGCGCGCGCCTCGTCCGCGAGGAGCAGCGTCTCCTCGTAAAGTTCTTCGACCACCATGCGCCGGACGAGATGCTCGCTCATGGCCGGGCCACTACTCCTTTCGCGCAAGGCGCGCCAGTGGCCCGCTCGGGCCGTGTCAAACGTGGACAATTCCGGCGGCTTGCACGCGTTCCCGTGCCACTCAGGCGATGATGTCGGGGATGAGGTGATCCTCGATAATCGCGATCTGGTCGCGGATCGCCAGCTTGCGCTTCTTGAGCCGGGCGATCTGGAGCTGGTCGCCAACGGCACTCGCCGCCAGCGCAGCGATCGCCGCGTCGAGGTCGCGATGCTCGATCCGCAGGTTTTCCAGCCGCTTCTTCAGTTCCTGCTCGTTCACGCCCATTCCTGCCCTGCCGCCCGCGAAATCGCCCCGAATCCGTTCGTCGCATTTTGCAGGCGGCGCGCTGCTTATCGAAGGCTTGGACCTTCGCAAAGGGGCAAGCTTGTGGTTCACTTCATGGTCCGCGGCGCGCCCGCCTGGGCGAGTCGCCGAAACCTTGCGGTCGCAACCGCTGGCACAGGAGAACCGTCCATGCATACATCCCCAGGTTCGGGTCACGTCGATGCGCTTCACGTCAAACACGCCGGGCTCGATGCCCGCCTCCGGGCCGAGATGGCCCGCCCCGCACCCGACGCCGGACTTGTGAAGGACATCAAGAAGCAGAAGCTGAAGATCAAGGAAGAGATCTCGCGCCTCTGATCCGAGGAGAGTGGATGGGGGCGGCCTTTCGCGCTGCCCCCACCCTGCTATAGCGGCTGACGATGACCGCCGCTTCCAGTGCCCGCCAGATCCTGACCCGCCTGCACGAGGTGATGGCCTCGCGCAGCCAGCCGCAGCGCAAGCTCGACCAGGTGGTCGAAATCATCGGCGACAGCCTCGATAGCGAGGTCTGCTCGATCTACCTGCTACGGGATGGCGCGCTGGAACTGTTCGCCACCCGCGGCCTCAACCCCGACGCGGTCCACGTCACCCGGCTCGGCGTGGGCGAGGGGCTGGTCGGCACCATCGTCGCCAATGTCGAGACGCTGAACCTCGCGGAAGCCGCGGCCCACCCCGACTTCGCCTATCGCCCGGAAACCGGCGAGGACCGCTTCCATTCCTTTGCCGGGGTGCCGATCATCTATCGCGAGCGGGCGGTCGGCGCACTGGTCGTCCAGCACGCCGACCCGCGCCGCTACGAGGCGGTCGAGATCGAGGCGCTCCAGACCACCGCCATGGTGATGTCGGAGCTGATCGCCCACGCCGGTCTGGTCGATGAGGAGCAGGCGCTTGTCGAGGATGGCGGTCCGCGCATCCTGCCCGGCCTCACCCTCGTGAAGGGGCTGGCGAGTGGCTACGCCGTGTTCCACCAGCCGCGCATCACCATCGACCAGGTGGTGGCCGAGGATATCGAGGCCGAGCGCCAGCGGGTCTACCGCGCCTTCGACAAGATGCGCGAGCAGATCGACACGCTCGGCGCGCAGGCCGAGTTCCGCGATGGCGGCGAGCACGAGGAGGTGCTCGAGACCTACAAGATGTTCGCCTATGACGAGGGATGGGGGCGGCGCATCAACGAGGCGATCGATTCCGGCCTCACCGCCGAGGCGGCGATCGAACGTGTCCAGCAGCACACAAGGATGCGGATGCGGCAGATCGACGATCCGCTCCTTGCGGACCGGATGCACGATCTCGAGGATCTGTCGAACCGGCTGCTGCGCATCGTCTCGGGCCAGCTCGGCACCGCCGCAACGCAGGGGCTGCGGCGCGACACCATCCTGATCGCACGCAATCTCGGCCCGGCGGAGCTGCTCGAATACGACCGGCGCCGGCTGAAGGGCGTGGTCCTGCAGGAAGGCTCGCTCACCGCCCATGTCGTGATCGTGGCGCGGGCGATGGGCGTCCCCGTGCTCGGCCGCTGCGAGGGAATCCTTCGGCAGGTGGCGGAAGGCGACGAGATCCTGCTCGATGCCGACAAGGGCGCGGTCACGCTGCGGCCCAGCCAGGCGATGGGCGAGGTATTCGACGCGCGCTTCGCCAAGAGCCGCGAGCGCCAGGCGCAATATGCGACGCTGCGCGATGTCGAGCCTTTCACCCGCTGCGGCACGCGCATCCACGTGATGATCAACGCCGGGCTGCGCGACGACATCTCCACGCTGGCGATGACGGGCGCGGACGGGGTGGGGCTGTTCCGCACCGAGTTCCAGTTCCTCGTCTCCGCGACCCTGCCCGCGCGCGAGCGGCAGACGCGGCTTTACCGCGACGTGCTGGATGCCGCCGGAGACAAGCCGGTGGTGTTCCGCACCGTCGACATCGGCGGCGACAAGGCGGTCCCCTATCTCACCAGCGAGGCGCTGGAGCGCGAGGAGAACCCGGCGATGGGCTGGCGCGCACTGCGGCTTGCGCTCGATCGGGAAGGCCTGCTGAAGGCGCAGGCGCGCGCTCTGCTGGAGGCGAGCGCGGGGCGGCAGCTCAATGTCATGTTCCCGATGGTCAGCGAGCCGTGGGAATTCGATGCGGCGAAGCAGGTCTTCGACGAACAGCTCGCCTTCATGAAGGTGAGGCGCAAGCAATTGCCCGAGACGATCCGCTATGGCGCGATGCTGGAGGTTCCCGCGCTTGCCGAAGTGCTGGAGCAACTTGTGGGGCGGCTGTCGTTCCTGTCGGTCGGAACCAATGACCTCACCCAGTTTCTCTTTGCCGCCGACCGCGCCAATCCCAAGCTGGCCGAACGCTACGACTGGCTGAGCCCGGCGATCCTGCGCTTCCTCGACCGGGTCGCGAAGGGGCTGGTCGGCAGCGAGATCGACCTCGGCATCTGCGGCGAGATGGGCGGGCGGCGGCTGGAGGCGCTGGCGCTGCTCGGCATCGGTTATCGGCGGCTCTCGATCACACCTGCGGCGGTCGGCCCGATCAAGGAACTGATCCGCAAGGTCGATCTCAAGGAACTGTCGACAGTTATGAGCGAATGGCTGCTCCGCCCGCCGCCCAGCCTGCGCGCGGCGCTGACCGAGTGGTGCGAGGCGCGTGGCATCGATACCGAATAGGCGGGTGCTTCGTCGTGCGCGGCGCCCGTCTTGACGCAGGCCCTGGCGGCAGGCGCGGCCGCGGGTGTTGACAGCGCCGGTATTGCGCCGCTCTTGACGCAGCACGGGCTTGGGTCGAACCGGGGATTGCATGACAGAGGGTGCTGAACACGAAGCGTTCGAGGCGGACGGCCGCCGTGCCGGGGCGATGCTTGCCAAGGCGCGGACCAAGGCGAAGCTGAGCCTCGCCGAAGTCGCGGAAAAGACGCGGATCCCCCAGCGCCACCTGCTCGCGATCGAGGCGGGGGATTATTCGAAACTGCCCAGCCGCACCTATGCGGTCGGGTTCAGCCGCACCTATGCGCGCGTCCTCGGGCTCGACGAGCGAGAGATCACCCAGCAGGTCCGCCTCGATCTCGGCGCCGGCGATCCGCAGGGCCCCTCCCACCCCGACCGGTTCGAGCCGGGCGACCCCGCCCGCGTGCCTTCGCGCCGCCTCGCCTGGCTGTCGGCGCTGGCGGTGGTGCTGCTGGTGATCGGCGGCTTCACCTTCTACCGGACCTATCTCTCGCCCGGCCTCGGCCCGGCACCGCTTACCGCCCCGACGCCGACCGCCACCCCGCGGCTGGTTGCGACCACGGCACCCGGCGCAGCCTCGACAGTCGCCGCGAATGGCCCGGTGGTCTTCACAAGCCTCGCCGAAGGAACCTGGGTCAGGTTCTACGACGGCGCGGGCAAACGGTTGTTCGAAGGCCAGATGGCCAAGGGGCAGAGCTTCACCATTCCCGCCGACGCGGCCCAGCCCAAGGCCTGGACCGGGCGCCCGAACGCGCTGGCGATCACCGTGGGCGGGCGGCCCGTGCCGATGCTATCCGATACCGAGGTGACGATGAAGGACGTCGCGGTCGATGCGGCCTCGCTGCTGGCGCGTCCGGCACCGACTGCCGCGCCGTCGCCCGCGCCCGTTCCCGCTGCGCCGGTGGCGACCGCGCGCGCGACATAGGAAAACCCGCTTCATCCCCTCGACAGGCTGGTGTCGCTAGGACAGTCGAGGATAGACCCTGTTACAGCAGGGTCTAGAGACGGGAGCATATCTCTTGCGAACGATGGACAGGTGGATGCGGACGATTGGTTTGATGGCAGCCGGGCTGGCGCTCGGGCTGGGCGCATTGCCCGCGCAGGCCCAGAGCGACGCCGAGCTGCGGCTGAAGAAGGTGGAGGCCGAAGTGCGCGCCCTGCAGCGCAAGGTCTTTCCCGATGGCGCGGGCAAGACCTTCGAGCCCGAGATCACTCCCGCCTCGCCCAATGCGCAGCCGATCGGCGCGCCGAGCACGACGGCGGTCACCGACATCCTCGCCCGGCTCGACGCGCTGGAAGGCCAGCTCCGCCAGCTTACCGCCGCGAACGAGGAGCACGCCAATTCGCTACGGCTGCTGCAGGACCGGGTGAAGTTGCTCGAGGCGGGAGGTGCCCCGGCGACGGCTCCTGTCGATCCCGCACCGCAACCGGCCGCATCGAGCGCGATCGTCCCCGCCTCGGTCGGCACCACGAGACCGGCTCCGGCCCCGACCCGTCAGCCCGCCACGACCGGCCCCAGCGCCGAGCGGCTGGCCGCGGTCAAGGCGATCGTGAAGCCCGACACGGGCGACGCCGGGGCCGATGACTACAGCTACGGCTTCCGGCTTTGGGAAGCCAGGTTCTATCCCGAGGCGGTGCAGCAGCTGACCATGTTCGTGGACAAGTACCCGCGCCATTCGCAGATCAGCTATGGTCGCAACCTGCTCGGCCGCGCCTATCTCGACGATGGCAAGCCGCGCGAGGCGGCGCCATGGTTCCTGAAGAACTATCAGGCCGACAAGACCGGCGCGCGCGCGGGCGACAGCCTGCTCTATCTCGCCTCGTCCATGATTGCTCTCAAGGACACCAAGCGCGCCTGCATCGCCCTGGCGGAGTTCTCCGAAACCTATCCCGCGCTCGCCACCGGCCGCCTGAAGGCGCAGTTCGACGCCAGTCGCAAGCAGGCCAAGTGCAATTGATACGAGGCTTTCGCCCGAACTGACCGCGCGCTTTGCCGCCGACCTCTTCCGCCTCTGGCCGGAAGGGTCGGGTGGCGATGCGCGGCTGGGCGTGGCGGTATCGGGCGGACCCGACAGCCTCGCGCTTCTGCTCCTCGCCGCAACCGCGCTGCCGGGACGGGTAGGAGCGGCGACGGTCGATCACCGGCTGCGGTCCGAAAGCGCGGACGAGGCGGCGATGGTCGCGCGGCTTTGCGCCAAGATGGGCGTGGCGCATGAGACCCTGACCGTGACCGTCGCTGACGGGAACGTGCAGCTGCGGGCGCGGGAGGCGCGCTATGCGGCGCTCGGCGAATGGTGCGCGCGGCGCCGGCTGGCGGCGCTGGCGACCGGACACCAGCTCGACGATCAGGCCGAAACGCTCGTGATGCGACTCAATCGGGGCAGCGGTCTTGCGGGCCTTGCCGGAGTGCGCGCGCGCGGGACGACACCGGAAACGGACCTGATCGTGCTGCGCCCCCTGCTCGGCTGGCGGCGGGCGGAGCTTGCGCAGGTCGTGTCGGCGGCGCGTCTTGCCGCCGTGCAGGACCCCTCGAACGAGAACGAGCGCTTCGATCGCGTCCGGGTGCGCAAGGCGCTCGGCGCGGCGGACTGGCTCGATCCCGCGATGATAGCCCGCAGCGCCATGCTGCTTGGCGAGGCTGAAGCGTATATAGCCCAGCGCATCGATGCGGCGTTCGCCGAACGGGTGACGCTGGCAGAGGGCGCTGCACGGATGACGCCGGGCCAGTCGGATTTCGAGGCAACCGAACTGGCTACCCGCATTCTCGCGTATCTCGGCAGTCCGGCGTCGCGCAGCGAGGTGGCGACGTTGGTCGCACGGCTCAGGGGCGGTCGAAATGCTTCGCTCGGCGGAGTGCTGGCACGGATTGTCGGGGGCGAGTGGGTCTTTGCCCCGGAGCCATCCCGCAAGAGCTGACACTACCGGTCTGGCAGTCATTGATTGACAAAAAGAACCAATATGGTTAGTGCCATCTTGTGTTTGCGATGTTCGCCCTATTGATCGCTCCAGCCTTGGTCGGGGCCGGGACGTTTCGCTGCCAACCAGTGTTTTGGTGTAGACTTCGTGTCGACTTCGACGGTTTTCTGGGGTTTTTTGGACCGTGGCTGTCAGTGCCGGGCCAGCCCCGCCGCCTCGCGCGCGAGCCGTTCGATCTCCGCCTCGTCGGGCGCACCCTTCGGCGCCACCCAGCTCCCGCCGACGCACAGCACCGGATCGAAGGCGAGCCATTCGGGCGCATTGGCGAGGCTCACCCCGCCGGTCGGGCAGAAGCGGCATTGCGAGAAGGGCGCGGCCAGCGCCTTGAGCGCGGGGAGCCCGCCCGCGGCCATGGCCGGGAAGAACTTGAAATGGGTGAGCCCCAGATCGAGCCCGCGCATTATGTCGCCCGCATTGGCGATGCCGGGGAGGAAGGGCACGCCGCGCGCGATCGCCGCCTTGCCGAGCGGTTCGGTGAGGCCGGGCGAGACGATGAATTCGCTGCCAGCGTCCAGCGCCGCAGCGAGCTCGGCGGCATTGGTCACCGTGCCCGCGCCCACTATGGCGCCGGGCACGGATTTCATCGCCCGGATCGCGTCGAGCGCGCAGGGCGTCCGCAGCGTCACTTCCAGCACCGGCAACCCGCCCGCCACCAGCGCGCGGGCGAGCGGCATCGCGTGGGCCAGCTCTTCGACCACGATCACCGGGATGACCGGGGCGGTGCGCATGATAGTGCCAATGTCTCTCATGCGGTCACTCCGTGTTCTGCGGCGAAGGCGGCAGCGGCACCGAACAGCCCCGGCTGCGGGTGGACGATCAGCTTGACCGGGATCGCGGCCATCAGCTCGGCGAAGCGGCCCTTGGCGCGGAAGCGTTCGGCAAAGCCCGAGACCGGCAGATGCTCGCGAAGCCGGTAGCCGAGCCCGCCCGCGATCACCACGCCGCCGAAGCCGCCCTGCGCCAGCGCGATATCGCCGGCGACGCTGCCCAGCGACAGGCAGAAGCGATCGACCGCAGCCGCGGCCAGACTGTCGCGGTCTTCCATGCCACGCTTCCACAGGGCGATGTCGTCTTCCTCGGTCACCGCCTTGCCCTCCATCGCGGCGAGCACGCGGTGGATCGGGCCGATAGCCGGGCCCGAGACCACGCGCTCGATCGAGACGCGGGTATGGCTCTTGCGGAAATGCGCGAGGATCGCGTCCTCGATGCTGTCCAGCGGGGCGAAGTCGATATGCCCGCCCTCGGTCGCGGTCACGCGGTAGCTGCCATCGGCGGCGCGGTAGAGGTGCGCGACGCCGAGCCCGGTGCCGGGGCCGAGCACGCTGATCGTCCCTTCGCTGGCGAGCGGCTGGTCCGGGCCGGTCAGGTGCACGAACTGGTCGGCCGGCGCGCGCGCCACGGCATGGGCGACCGCCGCGAAATCGTTGACGATGGTAAAGGCCTCGACGCCCAGCTTCGAATTCATCAGCGCCGGGCGGATGATCCACGGGTTGTTGGTGAAGCGGATTACCTCGCCCCCCACCGGCCCCGCCACCGACAGCGCGACGCGCGGGGGGAGGGTGCCGCCCTGCATCTCGCGGAAATCCTCCCACGCGGTCTGGAAGCTGGCGTGATCCCTGGTGTGGAGCGTCTCGGGCTCGCCCAGCGCGATCGCGCCGTCCGCCGCGACGCTGGCGATGACGAAGCGGGCGTGCGTGCCCCCGATATCGACTGCGACTAGGTCCATTATCTGTGTTCCGCACGCGCGTCCGCGCGCGCGATATCCTCGCTCACACGCCCTGCGGGCGCGTCGCTGCGGGCGGCCGGTCGGCCTTGCGGTCCGCTGGTCGCGGACCGGTGTGGAGCCCTTGCAATCACAATCCCGCCTCGCTCAGCATCGCCGAGCCGCCTTTTTCCGCGCCGTCGGCGTGGCGGGCGAACATGGCGAAGAGTTCGCGCCCGACGCCCCATTGCGGCGCGGGATCGGGGGCGGGTTCGCGCGATGCGAGGTCGGCAGGGGTGGAAAGCTCGCCGGTCGCGGCGCAGAGGCGGATCATGTCGCCATCGCGCAGGCGCGCGAGCGGTCCGCCGCCCAGCGCCTCGGGCGTGACATGGATCGCCGCCGGAACCTTCCCGCTCGCGCCGCTCATCCGCCCGTCGGTGACAAGCGCCACGCGGTAGCCGCGGTCCTGCAACACGCCCAGCGGGGGCGTCAGCTTGTGAAGCTCGGGCATCCCGTTCGCGCGCGGGCCCTGGAAACGGACCACGACCACCACGTCGCGGTCCAGCTGGCCGGCCGCAAAGGCCTCGGCCACCTCGTGCTGGTCCTGGAACACCCGGCAGGGCGCCTCGACCGTAAAGCGCGCCTTGTCGACCGCGCTCGACTTGAAGCAGGCGCGGCCGAGATTGCCCGTGAGGAGCTTCATGCCGCCGTCGGGCTGGAACGGCGCAGAGGCGGGGCGGAGCATCTCGGCATCGCCGCTCTCGCCGGGATCGTGCCACACGAGCGTGTCGCCATCCATCTTCGGCTCGCGTGCATAGGCGGCAAAGCCGCCGTCCCAGACGGTCAGGATGTCGGTGTGGGCGAGGCCTTCGTCGAGCAGCGTGCCGATGACATAGCCCATGCCGCCTGCGGCATGGAACTGGTTCACGTCGCCTGCGCCATTGGGATAGACCCGCGCGACCAGCGGCACGGCCTCCGACAGCTCGGCGAGGTCGTTCCAGTCGAAGGCGATACCCGCCGCCCGTGCCATGGCCGGGATGTGGAGCGCGTGATTTGTCGATCCGCCGGTGGCGAGAAGCCCGATAGCGGCGTTCACGATCGCCTTTTCGTCGATCACCTTCGCCATCGGGCGATAATCGCCGCCATTCTCACGTATCGCCACCAGCCGGTGAACCGCGGCGCGAGTCAGTTCCTGCCGGAGCGACACGCCGGGCGGCACGAAGGCCGCGCCGGGAACGTGCAGCCCCATCATCTCCATCATCATCTGGTTGGAGTTGGCGGTGCCGTAGAAGGTGCAGGTGCCGGGGGAATGATAGCTCGCGATCTCGCTTTCGAGCAGCTGGGCCCGGTCCGCCTTGCCCTCGGCATAGAGCTGGCGGACGGCCTGCTTCTGCTTGTTGGGAATGCCGCTCGGCATCGGGCCGCTGGGCACGAATATCGCGGGCAGATGGCCGAAGCGCAGCGCGCCGATGACGAGGCCGGGGACGATCTTGTCGCAAATGCCGAGCAATGTCGCGCCGTCGTACATCTGGTGGCTCAATGCGACCGCAGTGGCGAGCGCGATCGAATCGCGACTGAACAGCGACAGCTCCATACCGTCCTGCCCCTGCGTGACCCCGTCGCACATCGCCGGGGTGCCGCCCGCGACCTGCGCGGTGGCGCCGACCTCGCGCGCCCAGATTTTCATCCGGTCCGGATAGCGCGCATAGGGCTGATGGGCGCTGAGCATGTCGTTGTAGCTGGTGACGATGGCGAGGTTGGGGCTGCTGAACGCCTTCATCGCCGCCTGGTCCTCGGTCGCGCCCGCGAAGGCGTGGGCGAGGTTCGAGCAGGCGACCTGGCTGCGCGGGGGGGTGCGCTCGCGCTCGCGTTCCATCAGCTCGAGATAGCGGCTGCGCCCGTCGCGCGAGTTGGCGACGACCCGCTGCGTGACGCGGTGGACGGTATCGTTCAGCGGCTTACTCATCGTGCCAGCTCACTCCGTCGCGCTCGACCAGCGCGATCGCCGCGCTCGGGCCCCAGCTTCCCGCCGTGTAGGTCTTCGGGCTGCGACCCGCCTCGGCCCACAACTGGCGGATCTGGTCGATCCATTCCCACTGCGCCTCCACCTCGTCGCGGCGCACGAACAGCGTCTGGTCACCTTCGAGAAGATCGAGCAGCAGCCGCTCGTAGGCGATGCGCCGCTGCGCGCCCGAGAACGCATCGGGCATGGCGATGTCGAGCGGAACGCGCCGCAGCCGGATACCTTCGCGGTCGAGGCCGGGGAGCTTCGCCATCAGCGCGAGCTGGATGTTCTCTTCCGGCTGGATGCCGATGACGAGCCGGTTCGGCTTGGTTTTCGCGCCGCGCCCTTCGAAGATCGAGAAAGGGATGCAGCGGAACTGGACCACGATCTCGGTCACCCGCTCGGGCAGGCGCTTGCCGTGGCGCAGGTAGAAGGGCACGCCTTTCCAGCGCCAGTTGTCGACATGGGCCTTGAGTGCGACGAAGGTCTCGGTGTCCGAATCCTTCCCCAGCTCCTCGTCGTAACCGGGTACGGCCTGGCCATTGATGGCGCCCGCGCGGTACTGGCCGGTGACGGTCTCGCTCGCCTCGATGGGGCGAAGCGCGCGCAGCACCTTGACCTTCTCGTCGCGCACCGCGGTCGCATCGAAGCTGGTCGGCGGCTCCATGCAGACCAGCGCCAGCAGTTGAAGCATGTGGTTCTGCACCATGTCGCGCAGCGCGCCGCTGTCGTCGTAATAGGCGACCCGGCTTTCGAGACCCACCGTCTCCGCGACGGTGATCTGGACGTGGTCGATATAGTTCGCGTTCCAGATCGGCTCGAACAATATGTTCGCGAACCGCAGCGCGAGGAGGTTCTGGACCGTCTCCTTCCCCAGGTAATGGTCGATCCGGTAGATTCGGTCCTCGGGGAAGGCGGCGGCGACCGCGTCGTTGATCTCGCGGCTGGAGGCGAGATCGGTGCCGAGCGGCTTTTCCAGCCCGATCCGCACGTCCCCCTCGGTGAGACCGGCATGGGCCAGGCCCGCGATGGTCGGCTCGAACAGGCTCGGCGCGGTCGAGAGGAAGATCGCGAGACCTTTTCCCTCACGGTCGGTCTTGGCGGATAGCTCCTTATAGCCCTCGAGCGTGGTCGCATCGAGCGGCTGGTAGAACAGCGTTTCGAGGAACCCCTCGACCCCGCTGCGGCGATCCGCGGGGAGATAGGTCTCGAGCGCCTTGCGGGCGAACTCGCGATAGCCCTCGTCGGTAAGGTCGGAGCGGGCGGTGCCGACGATCCTGAGCCCATCGGGCAGCAGCCCATCGCCGAACAGCGCGCAGAGCGAGGGCAGCAGCATACGCTGGGCGAGATCGCCGGTGGCGCCGAACAGGATGAGGCGATCGGCGGTGAAGCTCATGGCTCGGCAATGTCTCCGAAGGTTTGCGCCGCCTCGCCTAACAGCCTGCCGGGCCGGTTGTCACCCCGTGCATAGCTATGCGCTGCTAAAGCCCGGCAACGGTGACCGTCTTGTCGAGGAATTCCGTCGGCCCGAAGCTGGTCATGAAGCTGACGTCGGCAGCGTCGCGCCCGACGCCGATCTTCACGATCTCGTCGGCGCGGGCCATGCCGGTCGCATCGACCAGGTGCCAGATGCCGCCGCCGTCCGTGGATGGATCGGCCAGGAACACTTCCGCCACGGCATGGAAATCCTGCGGGGTGACGCGCGGCGCGAAACAGCTGACGTAGCGGGCCGGAATGCCGGCCGCGCGTGCGAAGCTGACGAGCACATGGGCAAAGTCGCGGCAAACCCCGTGCCGCTCGACGAATGTGTCGAGCGCGGTGGTGTTCGGCCCGCTGGCGCCCGGAGTATAGGCAAGGTGCGCCGCCACCCAGTCATGCATCGCCATGACGGCCTCCCCGCCGTGCAGCCCGACGAATTCCTCCGCGACGAAGGACTGGAAGCGGTCGGCGGGGCAATAGCGACTGTCGAGGAGATATTGCACGGCCTCGCCGGGAAGGTCATGCGCGGCGAGCTGGTCGAGCGCTCCAAGATCGCTCGCGATGCGGTTCAATCGCACCTTGGCCCGGTGCATGACTGCAAATTCGCCTTCGACGCAGGCCCAGACCCGCTCTCCGATCAGATCCTGCGCGGGGACGCGGGAGACCTCTGCGCCCGTGGTGAAGCGCGTGTCGCTATCGATGATCGCCTGCTCGGGGATGGCGGCGACTTCGAACTGCAGCAGCACGTCGGTCGGCTGGTCGGCACGGAAGGTGAAGCTGGCTTCGATGGATAGCGTCATGGCGCCCGCGTTGCGCGATCCGAACCGCCGATTCAATACGCCAGGAACGAACACGTTATCGCGTCGACTGATGAGAAGGCGGCGCCGATCGCGCTCGCGCATGAGGCGTCAAACGAAGAAGGGGGTCCGAAACCGGACCCCCTTCAAATATGATTCCAGTGGCTGTCCGGCTTAGCCGTTATTCAACCACTTCCAGAAATCCCACATGGCTGACCCTCCTGTTGGTTTGCCAGGATCAACCATTTATTAACCAAACATCTTTGTAAAGACTAAATCGTCGCGGCCTCTCCCGGCGAGACGACGTTCCCTATGAAATCCAGCAGCTTGGTCAGCGACATGGGTCGCGCAATCGCATAGCCCTGTACTTGCAGGCAGCCGATTTCGCGCAACATCTGGAGGTCGCTGTCGGTTTCGGCCCCTTCCGCGACCACGGCGATTCGCGCGCTGGCGCCCAGGCCCACGATGCTCGCGGCGATCGCGCGGGCCTTGACGTTGGTAGTGGCGAGCGAGACGAACTGCCGGTCGATCTTGATCTCGTCGAAGGGCAGCGCCTGAAGCGTTTCGAAGTTGGCTGATCCGACGCCGAAATCGTCCATCGAGACCTGTGTCCCCAGTCCCTTGAGCGCCCGCAGAACCGCGGCAGCCTGCGAGAGGTCGCGGATGCGGGCCGTTTCCGTTATCTCGAGCATCAGGTAGCTCGGGTCGAAGCTGGTGGCCTGGAGGACATTTCGGACGATACCGACGATGCGCATGTCGGTGAGCAGCGTCGCCGAGATATTGACCGACATGCTGATGCGGTTGCCGCGGAAGTGGAGCAGCTTGCCCGCGGCGCAGGCGGATTGCAGCACGTAGCGGGTGAGATATTCCATCCGCCCGGCCTGCTCGCACTGCATCACGAAATGGAGCGGCGGGATGAAGCCGCGCTCGGGGTCTTCCCAGCGTACCAGTGCCTCGACGCCGACAATGCGGTCTGCCACGAGATCGATCTTGGGCTGGTAGACGCAGAAGACCTCGCCCGCTTCCATCGCGCTGTCGATGCGCGCGCGGAGCGAGAGGTCCCAGAACGAATCGGCATCGCTGGCGGCATCGGCGAGCTTGACGGGCTCGAGTGCCTCGCTGGTTTCCTCGACCGCGGCGAGTGCCGCGGCGACCGCGCGTTCCGGCCGGTCCAGCGGCACGGGCGCGGCGCCGAAGGTGATGCCGACATCGATTCGCTGGCGGTTCACGGTGACCGGGGCGGCGAAGATCGCGCGCAGCCCCTCCAGATGCTCGCGCAACTTCGACTCTTCCGAATGGTCCACTCGCCAGGCGAGGTAATGACCTTCGACGTGGACCTTCAGCCCGGGATCGCCGACGCGAATGCGCTCGACCAGCTTGACGATGTAGCTGGCACGGTTGCCGATCTCGAGCGACTTCAGGATTGTTTCATAGCGATGGATCTTGGCGACGACGACGTGACCGCCCGGCGCAAGCTCCGCCGACAGGGCGCGAAGCGTGGGAAGTCCGGTATCCGGATCGATTTGCGCAATGCGGCGCTTCCAGTTCGCGCGCCATCTCAGCATGCCAAAGGTGGCGAGGACCGGCAGTGCATAAGACAGCTCGATACGCAGTCCGAGCCCGGGGGCAACAAACAGTGCGTAGATCGGTGCGGCGACCGCGGTTGCATAGATCAGCCGGTGAGTGAGCCGTCGGCGGCAGATCGCTCCCAGGGCCAGCAGCGCCGCCATGATGCCTACCACCACAGCGTTGGACACCAGCCTCGGCGGTCCTCGCATAAGCGTCTCGGCACCATGGATGGCCGCATAGCTTGGCGGTGCCAACAGTTGGCCGGGCACCCGAAGAATTGGCACGGTCGGATCGCGTGGAACGCCGATTACGATGGTCTTGCCGGACAGGTCCGGCAAGTTTGTTGCAGTTTTCGGTTTTACCACATCCGAGATCGGCAGCGCAGGTATCGACCTGCTGCGGATCCCATAGCTGACTTGAAATTCGGACAGAGATCGTCGGTCGATCTGCGCCAATGCAGCAGCGAGAGACTGTGAAACGCCCAGCGAAGTTCGGTAGGAATATGGCAGCGTCCACGAAAAGTCCGGCCAGTCGACGACAACACTTTGCCACACGATTGGTCGCCCCTCGGTGAAAGAAGCGGTGCTCATGTGCTCGGTTCTGGACCCACCTGGGGTCATGTCGATGAGGTTCACGAAAGCGACGTCGGTTCCCCAACGATCTAGTGCCGCGTCAAGGGCCGAGTCAGCTGGCTTGCCCGCCCACGTTCCGTCTTCGGGGAAGACGACGTCGATGAAGACGCGACTGGCGCCATTTTCGCGCAAGGTGTCCAGCGCCTTTGCGAGTTCGATACGCTGCGAGCGGCCATCGCGGTGGGCGAGTTCGCTGTCGGCCTTCACGTAGACGATCTGACCGGACGGCGCCTCGTCGCTGAGCCGCGCCTGGACGGTCCAGATCATCCAATCGACTGGTTTGAGTAGCATGGCCGCTGCCAAGGTAAGCCCGACAACAGCAGCCCAGAACACATGCCACAGCCGCTCAATGCGCTCGTCCGTCGCCGCGCGTCCGCCCTGTGCGGTCATCGGCATGCGCCGCAGAATGGTACCCACCGTGGTCATTGCCACCGTTATTGAGGAAATTTGTTTAAGAAGAGGTTACCCGGCCCCGCGCGCACCCTCGTCACTGGCGGATTTCCGCGCTTTCGACTGGTTAACGAGGGTTTAGGGGTTTGCCTCTAGCCGGGTCGCAAGCGACGGAGCCGACACGAATTGAAACTGTTCACAAGACTGTAGAAAACTTGGCCGGGGCCCCGGCCCGATCTAGACCAGTCGTCCGAAAAGATCGTGGGCATCGGCGTCTTCGACCACCATTGTCGCGAAATCGCCCGCTGCGAGCGTTGCGGGGACGTTGCGCAGGAACACCTGCCCGTCGATTTCCGGCGCGTCGGCCTGGCTGCGGCCGGTCGCGCCGATATCGCCATCAGGGTCGGGTTCGCCGACCTCGTCGATGATGACCGGAAGCGTGCGACCGATCTTGGCGGCAAGTTTGGCAGCGGAGATGCGCTCGGTCACCGCCATGATCCGGGCGTAGCGCTCCTCCTTGATCGCATCGGGCACGTGATCGGGCAGGTCGTTGGCCTGCGCGCCCGCGACCGGCTCGAACCGGAAGGCGCCGACGCGGTCGAGCTGGGCCTCCTCCAGCCAGTCGAGGAGATAGCGGAAGTCCTCCTCGGTCTCACCCGGAAAGCCGACCACGAAGCTGGACCGGATGGTGAGATCGGGCGCGATGGCCCTCCAGGACCGGATCCGCTCGAGCACGCGCGCCTCGTTGGCGGGGCGCTTCATCGCGCGCAGCACCTTGGGGCTCGCGTGCTGGAAGGGGATGTCGAGATAGGGCGTCAGCAGCCCTTCGGCCATCAGCGGGATCACCGCGTCGACGTGCGGGTAGGGATAGACGTAGTGCAGGCGCACCCACGGCTGCTCGCCATTCGGCGTCTTGAGCTGGCCAAGTTCCCGCGCCAGGTCTGTCATGTGCGCGCGCACCTCGCGCCCGTGCCACGCCCGCGTGTCGTGGCGGATATCGACGCCATAGGCGCTGGTATCCTGGCTGATGACCAGCAGCTCCTTCGTGCCCGCGGCGACCAGCTTTTCCGCTTCGCGCAGCACCGCATCGACCCGCCGGCTGGCGAGCTTGCCGCGCAGTTGCGGGATGATGCAGAAGGCGCAGGAGTGGTTGCAACCTTCTGAAATCTTGAGATAGCTGTAGTGACGCGGCGTGAGCTTCACATATTCGTCTGCGCTACCGCTTCGCTGCTTGAGCGCATCGGGCTGCGGAATGAGGTCGATGAATGGCCCCTGCGTCGGCGGCGCGGCCTCGTGCACCGCCTCGACGACCGCCTCGTACTGCTGCGCGCCGGTCACCGCGAGCACTTGCGGGAAGCGAGCGCGGATGACGTCCGCCTCGTCGCCCATGCAGCCGGTCACGATCACCCGGCCATTCTCCGCGATGGCCTCACCGATCGCCTCGAGGCTTTCCTCCTTGGCCGAATCGAGGAAGCCGCAGGTGTTGACGAGCACCACGTCCGCGCCCGCGTAGTCGGGGCTCATGGCATAGCCGTCGGCGCGCAGCCGGGTGAGGATGCGCTCGGAATCGACCAGCGCCTTGGGGCAGCCGAGCGAAACCATGCCGACCTTCTTCTGGTCGGGGATCGTAAGCATGGGGGAGGACATGACGGGGCGCGCCCCTACACGATGGCGGGCCCGTGCGCTAGGTCTCGGGAATCGACAGAGGGAAGGCGCGGAAATGGGGAGTATCAACCTGCTGGAGGTGCTGGCCGGGGCGGCGGCCTTCTTCGTGACCGGCATGGCGTGGTACGGGGTGCTGTTTGCCGGGCCGTGGAAGCGCGCGCTCCGACGCGAGGGGCGGCCTTTCGCCGGCAAACTTCCGCTTTGGCTGGTCTTCGGCCTGACCTTCGCCTTCGCGGTCCTGATCGCCCTGACGCTCGCTCACCAGTTCGCCATGGTCTCCACCTCGCCGCGGGCGATGATGATGATCGCGGTGGGCTTCGGGCTGATGCTGATGACCCCGGCGGTGGGAATCCGCTACCTGTATCTGAACGTCCCCGGTCGGGTGTTCTGGATCGACGCCGGCTTCTTCGTCACCGCGATGGCGGCGATGGGTGCGGTTTTCGTGGTCATGGGCTGAGGGCCGCCCGTCAGGGCGCATACCGCTCCGCAAGATTGCCGAGCGAGGCGTGATGGGTGAGATCGAGCTGGAGCGGGGTGACGGACACGAAGCCTTCGGACACCGCCTCGAGGTCGGTGCCGTGGTCGAGCGTGTGCTCGATATCGGTGAGGCCGAACCAGAAATACCGGAAGCCCCGCGGGTCGCGGCCTTCGACCACGGTGCCGCGGGCATAGTCGTGGAAGCCTTGCCGCACCGCGCGGATACCCCTGACGGCATCGGCGGGGAGGGCGGGAAAGTTGACATTCACGAGCGTCCGGCGCGGCAGCGGGGTGTCGAGCAGCGGGGCGATCACCCTGGTGCCCCATGCGCGCGCGGCGGCGAAGGTGTCGGCCTCCGCCTCGCCCTCGCGGGTCGTGACCTGGCTGAGCGCGATCGAGCGCACGCCTGCCAGCGCACCCTCGATGGCGGCGGAGACGGTGCCCGAATAGGTGACGTCGTCGCCCAGGTTGGCGCCGCGGTTCACGCCCGACAGGATCAGGTCGGGCTTGCCGTCGATCACCTTGCGCATCCCCATCGTCACCGCGTCGGTCGGCGTGCCGGTGACAGAGAAGCGCCGCTCGCCGTGCTTCCTCAGCCGCACCGGGCGGGTCAGGGTGAGCGCGTGGCCCATGCCCGACTGTTCCTCGTCGGGCGCGCAGATCCAGATGTCGTCGGAAAACTCGCGCGCGATCGCCTCCAGCACCGCGATGCCGGGGGCGTGAATGCCGTCGTCGTTGGTGAGGAGGATTTTCATGGCTAAGGGCTTAGGAGCGGTTTTGTTCGAATTCAAAGGCACCATCGCAAATTCGTCGGCCCGGACTTGATCCGGGCCAGTGCTTTTCTTCGAGGACCGCATCAGCAGCGGACGTCGCGCCGGAAAGAAGCATTACCCCGGGTCAAGCCCGGGGCGACGATGAACTAAAGCGGGGCGAGAATCTCCACCCCGCCCATATAGGGCCTCAGCACCTCGGGCACGATCACCGTCCCGTCGGCCTGCTGGTAGTTCTCCAGCACCGCCACCAGCGTGCGGCCCACCGCGAGTCCGCTGCCGTTCAGCGTGTGCACGAAGCGGGTCTTCTTCTCGGTGCCTCCGGAGTCCTTGGCGGGCCGGTAACGCGCGTCCATCCGGCGCGCCTGGTAGTCGCCGAAATTGGAGCAGCTCGAGATCTCGCGATAGGCGCCCTGGCCGGGCAGCCAGACCTCGAGATCGTAGGTCTTGCGCGCGCCCGCCCCCATGTCGCCCGCGCAGAGCAGCATC
>JAJYQP010000061.1 GCA_021794525.1 Pseudomonadota bacterium
TTCGGACAGATAGGTCGAAGCCGCACCGACCAGCACCGCGGGCCCCGCCGCCCACACCAGCGCCCAGCGCGTCGGACTGACGTTCTGGCCGAGCCGCACCGACAGCATCCGCGCCTTGACGAGGCTCGCGAACCCAAGCGCCAGCAGCAGCGCCATCGCTGCGCCTGCCGCCTGATAGGTCTGCGGATAGCCCGCGTTGCGGAACATCAGGATGAAGCCGACCGTCAACGCGGCCTGAAGCGCGATGGTGGCGAGCGAGACCAGCAAGTTGCGCACCCGCGCGACGTAGATCAGCACCGCCTCCGACACGACCGCCGTGGCCGCCGCGACCTCGGCCATCAGAAGGAAGACGAGCGCGCCGTTCCCGCCGACGAAATTGGGTCCGACGAGGCCCATCACCGCCTCGCCCGGGATGCCCAGCGCCAGCGCGACACCGGCCTGCATGGCGATGATCCAGAAGCCGACCTGGCTGACCTGCCGCGCGATTGCAGCCAAGTCGCCGGTCTTGAGATTGCGGGTGATGACCGGGCCGAGGATCGGCTCGAAGCTGGTCTTGAGCTTCTGCGGCAGGCTCGCGACCTGCTGCGCGACGTAGTAGATGCCGACCACGCCGGGGGTCGCGAACAGGCCGAGCAGGAACAGGTCGAGGCGCCGCGTGCCCCATTCGATGGCATCGGCGGCGGCGAGCGGGGTCGCGCGCATGAACAGCTTGCCGAGCGCGCGCGGCGTCAGCGCAATGCCGCGTGGCAGCCCGTAACTCTTGAGGAACGGCACCAGCGCGGCGAGGAAGCCGGCGTAGATCGAAACGAGATAGGCCAGCGACAGGCCGGCCTCCCGGGTCTCGGTCCAGTAGTAGAAGAACGCCGCCATCAGCGAGATGGTCCAGGGCTCTATCACCGCGCGGGCGCGCACCGTGGTGGCGACGTCGAAGCGGTAGGCCTGCGCCGCAAGCAGGATTTCGGTCAGGGCAAATGCGGGGATCGCCAGCACGATCAGCCGGTCGAGCGGGGCATATTCGCCGCTGGGGAACAGCGGTGCGGGCACTAGCCAGAACAGGATTGCCGCGCCGCTCGCGAGCAGCGTGGCCAGCAGCATCACCTCCCACACGAGGTTGGCGGGCGGGCTTTCCTCGTCCTGCGAAAGGCGTTGGGCGAGGCCGCGTTTCTCGCCGAGCGAAGCCAGCATGGCGGCGAGTTCCACCACCACCAGCGCCGATGCGAAGCGGCCCAGCGCATCGGGGCCATAAAGGCGGCCTGCGATGAACAGGAACGGGATGCGCGCCGCCAGCCGCAGCAGGAAGCCGACGAAGTTCTGCCGCCCGCCCTTGGCGAGCGCGGCGGTGTCCTCGTCCGCCGTCGGCTCGTGGTCCAGCCGGGCGGCGAAGGGGGCCGCGGGATCGCTCATGCTGTCTCAGCCCTCGGCTTCGGGGCGAAGCGGACGCGCCAGCAGCGCCGCGACGACGGCGCGGGCCGGCTCGCCACCGATGAGGCGGTTCACCGCCTCGACGATCGGCATGGCGACGCCGCGCCGGGCTGCGATGCGGGCGAGCACGGGCGCAGTGAAGGCGCCTTCCGCCACCGTGCGTCGGTCGGCCATCAGCGCTGCTGGATCGCCCCCTTCTCCTAGCGCCTTGCCGAGCGAGAAATTGCGGCTGACGGTGGAGGAACAGGTCAGCACCAGGTCGCCGAGGCCGCACAGCCCGGCCAGCGTTTCCGCCCGCGCGCCCAGCGCCTCGCCGAAGCGCAGCATCTCGGCATAGCCGCGCGCGATCAGGGCGGCGCGCGCGTTCTGGCCGAGCGCCAGGCCGTCGACGACCCCGCAGGCGATGGCGAGCACGTTCTTGACCGCCCCGCCGATTTCCGCGCCGACGAGGTCGTCGGAGAAATAGGGCCGGAACGCGGGTCGCGCGATCTGCGGGGCGAGCCGATTCCATTGCGCCTCTCCGCCATCGCAGGCGAGGGTGACGGCAGTCGGCAGCCCGGCGGCGACCTCATGCGCGAAGGTCGGGCCGGAGAGGACCGCGATCTCGCTCTCCGGTGCGATGGCCGCGGCGAGGTGGTTGAGCAGTTCGCCCGAACCGGCGTCGATACCCTTGGAGCACAGCACCAGGTCGCGCGGATGTACCGCCATGCCGCCGAGCACCCGGCCCATGTGCTGCGCGGGCGTGACCACCAGCAGCGTGTCCAGCCGCTCCATCCCGGCAAGCGCGCCGGTCGCCCGGATCGTCTGCGCCAGTTCGGCGGAGGGGAGGTAGAGCGGGTTGCGGTGGCCGGAGTTGATCGCCTCGACCACCTCGGGCTCGAAGGCCCAGAGCAGCACCTCGCGCCCGTCGCTTGCCAGCATCTGCGCGAGCGCCGTGCCCCATGCGCCGCCTCCGAGGACGCCGACCGACATTAGGCCTTCACTCCCGCGCCGCGCACGGGATCTGCCGAGGGGTCGAGCGGCCAGCGTGGCCGCGCGGCCACGTCCAGCGGATCGGGCGCGAAACCGGTCATGGCGAGACGCTCGCACCCGGCCCAGGCAATCATCGCGGCATTGTCGGTGCACAGGGCCGGAGGCGGTGCGACGAAGCGCATGGCGTGGCTTGCGGCCAGGTCCTCCAGCGCGGCGCGCACGCCGGCATTTGCGGCGACCCCGCCTGCGACAACCAGCGCGGGAGCGGGCTCGCTTGCGGCGAGGGCAAAACGCAGGCGATCGAGAACGCAGTCGATAGCCGCCTGCTGGAAGCTGGCCGCGATGTCGGCATCGCTGTGCCGGCCGCTTTCACTGGCGCGCAGGACCGCGCTCTTGAGGCCCGCGAAGGAAAAATGCGGCTCCCCGCTGCCCACCAGCGGGCGCGGGAGGGGGACGGCGCGCGGATTGCCCTCGCGCGCAAGCAGCTCGACCGCGGGGCCGCCGGGAAAGCCGAGCTTCAGGATCTTGGCGGTCTTGTCGAAGGCCTCCCCCAGCGCATCGTCGATGGTGGTGGCGAGACGGCGGTATCGGCCGACCCCCTCGACCCGCAGGATCTGGCAATGCCCGCCCGACACCAGCAACAGGATGTAGGGAAATTCGAGTGCCGCATCGGCGAGCCGCGGGCTCAGCGCATGGCCTTCGAGGTGGTTGACCGCGATCAGCGGCACCTCGCTCGCCATCGCAAGCGCCTTGGCGCTAACCAGCCCGACCATCACCCCGCCGATCAGGCCCGGCCCCGCGGTCGCTGCAATTGCGTTGCAGTCCGCAAGCGTGACGCTTGCATCGTCCAGCACCGCCGCGATCATCGGGGCGAGGCGTTCGGCATGGGCGCGGGCGGCGATTTCGGGCACGACCCCGCCATAGGGCGCGTGCGCCTCGTCCTGCGAGGCGATGCGCTGGGCCACGATCTGACGATCCGACGTGACGAGCGCCACGGCCGTCTCGTCGCAGCTCGATTCGATACCAAGGACCAGCGCCATCGCGCTTCCCTCTAGCGGACCGCGGGGTTAGGGCAAGGCGACCGATGTTCGACGCACCCGATCCCGCCCGCCCCTTCCGCCTCGGAACCCGCCGCTCGCCGCTGGCGATGGCCCAGGCGGTGGAAACCCGCCGCCGCCTCTGCGCCGTGCATGGCTGGACAGAAGACGCGGTCGAACTCGTTCCCGTCATTGCCAGCGGCGACCGCATACAGGATCGCCCGCTGGCCGAGATCGGCGGCAAGGCGCTGTGGACGCGCGAGCTCGACCTCTGGCTGGAAGAGGGCCGGATCGATGCCGCGGTCCATTCGCTCAAGGACGTCGAGACGCTGCGACCCGACGCCTTCACCATCGCCGCAGTCCTGCCGCGCGCCGACAAGGCGGACGTGCTGCTCGGCGCGCGCTCGATCGCGACGCTGCCACCCGGCGCGGTGGTCGGCACCAGCGCCCCGCGCCGCGCGGCCCAGTTGCGGCATCTCCGGCCCGACTGCTCGACGGTGCTGTTCCGCGACGCCCACCAGTCACTGCTCGCCACCCGCGTCCGCACCCGCGACCTCGTGGCCGCTGCCGGGCCGGTGGCGCGC
>JAJYQP010000109.1 GCA_021794525.1 Pseudomonadota bacterium
GGCGCGATCACCGCCGTTATGCCGAGGTCGGCGAGCGCCCAGGCGGCGTGTTCGCGGCTCGACCCGCAGCCGAAATTGTCGCCTGCGATCAGGATCGGCGCGTCCGCGAATTCGGGCCGCTCGAAGGCATTGCCCGGCTCGGCCCGCAGCGTCTCGAACGCGCCCTTGCCCAGCCCCTCGCGGCTGATGGTCTTGAGCCAGGGCGCGGGAATGATGACGTCGGTATCGACGTTCTTGAGCCCCAGCGGGATGGCGCGGCCCTCGATGGTGGTGACGGTCCGCATCAGTCCGTTTCGGGCGGCTCGCCGGAGGGGATCGGGCCCGACTGCCCGCGCGCCTTCTTCTTCTCGCGCCGCTTGTTGGCAAAGAGGAGCGCAGCGGCCAGCGCCGCCGACCCGACGGCACCCGCAATCGCGGCGGCGGTCTTTTCCTTGTTCGTCATGCCTGGCTCATGCGGGCGAGGGAGCCGGTTGGCAAGGGCGAGATGCTTCCCGGCCCTGTCATTCCCGCGAAGGCGGGAATCCTGTCGCGGCCGCAGCGCCCATACCCCCGGACCGCCTCCTTCCGCGGGGGTGACGGTCGTTGCAAAAGTGCTAAGCTGATCACGACTTCACCAGCTCCCGCACATCGGTGAGCCGCCCGGCCACCGCCGCCGCCGCGGCCATGGCGGGGCTCATCAAATGGGTGCGCGCGCCGGGGCCCTGGCGGCCGACGAAATTGCGGTTGCTGGTGCTGGCGCAGCGTTCGCCGGGCGGGACCTTGTCGGGGTTCATGGCGAGGCAGGCGGAGCAGCCCGGCTCGCGCCATTCGAACCCGGCATCGGTGAAGATACGGTCGAGCCCTTCGGCTTCGGCCTGACGCTTGACGAGGCCCGAGCCGGGAACGGCGATGGCCCATTTGACGCCCGACGCCTTGCGCCGACCCTTGAGCACTTCGGCGGCAGCGCGCAGATCCTCGATCCGGCTGTTGGTGCAGCTGCCGATGAAAACATTCTCTATGGCGATTTCGGCGAGCGGCGTGCCGGGGGCGAGGCCCATGTAGTCGAGGCTTTTCCTTGCGGCGGCCTGCTTGGAGGGGTCGGCGAAGCTCTCGGGCGCGGGGACGCTGCCGCCGATGGGGGGCGACGTCTTCCGGGCTGGTGCCCCAGGTGACACTCGGCTCGATGGCGCTGGCATCGACCGTGATCGAGTGGTCGAAGCGCGCGCCGGGATCGGTGGCGAGCGTGCGCCAATACGCGACCGCCGCATCCCAGTCCGCGCCCTGCGGCGCCATCGGACGGCCTTTGAGCCAGTCGAACACCACATCGTCGGGCGCGACGAGACCGGCGCGCGCGCCCGCCTCGATGCTCATGTTGCAGACGGTGAGCCGGCCCTCGACGCTCATCTCCTCGAACACGCGGCCGCGGTATTCGATGACATGGCCGGTGCCGCCGGCCGTGCCGAGCGTGCCGATGATGTGCAGGATGAGGTCCTTGGCAGTGACCCCGGGACCGAGGCTGCCCTCGACCCGTACCTCGAGCGTTTTTGAAGGCGCGAGCAGCAGGGTCTGTGTCGCGAGCACGTGCTCGACCTCGCTGGTACCGATCCCGAAGGCGAGCGCGCCGATCCCGCCATGCGCGGCGGTGTGACTGTCCCCGCAGACGATGGTGGTCCCGGGGAGCGAAAAGCCCTGTTCCGGCCCGACGACATGGACGATGCCCTGCTGCGGCGCGTCGGCGGGGATGTAGGCCACGCCGAATTCCGCCGTGTTGCGGACCAGCGCGGCAAGCTGCGCGGCGCTTTCGGGATCGGCGATGGGGAGCTCGGAGCCGTCGGGCGCGCGGCGCGGCGTGGTCGGGAGATTGTGGTCGGGCACCGCCAGCGTCAGGTCGGGCCGCCGCACCTTGCGGCCTGCGACCCGCAAACCTTCGAACGCCTGTGGGCTGGTGACTTCGTGGACCAGGTGGCGGTCGATATAGACGAGGCAGGTACCGTCCGCGCGCCGTTCGACGACATGGGCGTCCCAGATCTTTTCGTACAGGGTGCGGGGGCGGCTGGCCATGAGGGAGAGGGCTATGTCCCCTACCCACGCGGAGCAAGATGGTTTAGCTTGGGCGTACCCAAGCCCGGACGACGCGACCGAATTCCCGCGCGCCACACGAATTTTCTAGTAGTGTTAAGCCATTCGGGTTAGCTGACACCTATGTCAGCAAAGCCCTTCGCGATTCCCATCACGGTCGAGCCCGCCGACATCGATTTCATGGGCCATGTGAATAACGCCCGTTACCTCACCTGGGTGCAGGACGCGGTGCTGGAGCACTGGCGCAAGCTCGCCCCGGCGGAAGAGGTCGCCACCAAGGCCTGGGTCGCGCTGAAGCACGAGATCACCTATCTGCGGCCCGGCTTCCTGGGCGATGCGGTGATCGCCGCCCCGGTGCTCGAAAGCTTCAAGGGCGCGCGCGCCTTCTATCGCACGGTCATCAGCCGCGGCGAGGAGGTGCTGGCCGACGTCCGCTCCGCCTGGTGCTGCATCGATGCGGAGACGCTGAAACCTGCGCGGATCGGCGAGCACTTGCGCAGCTTCTTCTTTGCGGGCGACGGCTGAGCGCCCTATATCGGGTGAGGAATGCCCGTCCTCGTTTCCGTTCTCATCGTCGTTTCCACCATCCTCGCGATGGAATGGGTCGCCTGGGCGAGCCACAAATACATCATGCACGGCTTCGGCTGGGCCTGGCACCGCGACCATCACGAACCGCATGAAGGGGTGCTGGAGAAGAACGATCTCTACGGCGTGGTCGGCGCGGCGATGAGCATTTCCATGTTCATGCTCGGCAGCCCGCTCGTGGCGGGAGGGCATGCGTGGTGGCCGGCGACATGGATCGGGCTCGGCATCATGGGTTACGGCCTCATCTACACGCTGGTCCACGACGGGCTCGTCCACCAGCGCTATTTCCGGATGGTGCCGCGCAGCGGCTATGCCAAGCGCATCGTGCAGGCGCACAAGCTGCACCACGCAACGATCGGCAAGGAGGGCGGGGTGAGCTTCGGCTTCGTCTTCGCGGGCGACCCGGCGAAGCTCAAGGCCGAACTCAAGCGTCAGCGCGAGGCCGGGATTGCCGTGGTGCGCGAGAGCGCAGGGGTCTAAGCTGCCGCGATCCGTGCGGCGTGATCCTTCACCAGCGCGATCATGTTCGGTACGCCCTGGGTACGGTTGGAACTGAGCTGGTTCCTGAGGTCGAAAGGCTCGAGCGCGGCCGCCACGTCCATCGCCGCGACCTCGGCCGCCGGCCTGTCCTGCACCGCGGCGATGACCAGAGCGACGATCCCCTTGGTGATCGCGGCGTTGCTGTCCGCGAGGAAGTGCAGCTTTGCCCCGTCCCCTGTCGGATAGACCCAGACCTGCGCCGAGCATCCCCGCACCAGCGTCGCCTCGGTCTTGAGCGCCTCGGGCATGGGGCCCAGCTCGCGGCCAAGCTCGATCAGCAGGCGATAGCGGTCGTCGGCGTCGAGGAAATCGTATTCCTCGGCAATGTCTTTGAGGGTGCGCATCGCGGCGCCCCTATCGCAGCATGGCCTAGCCGGAAAGCCCGCCGGGCCGGGTCAGCGCATAATAGAGCACGTAGAACCAGCCGAAGAAGCCCTGGATCGCGGCCCAGACGATGGACTTGTGGAGCGACCAGCTGATCGCCGCCGCGATCGCGCTGCCGAGGCCGATGCCGGCTCTGGCGGCCTCGCCGGTACGCACGCGGACCGCGCTCACAGGTCCACCCCGCTGGCGATGGCTTCCAGCTTGCGGATGCGCTCCTTGAGGTCGGAAAGCTCGATCCGCGCGGCGCCCAGTTGCGAGCCTCCGGGCGCGGAGCCGGGCGTGCCGTGTGCCTCCAGCTCGCGGCGCTTCAGCTCCAGCCAGCCCTGCCAGGCCCTGAGCAGCGCGGCGACCACCACCACCAGGCCGACCAGGGCGGCGGCGGCGGTGACGAAAACGGGTTCGGGCATGAAGATCG
>JAJYQP010000022.1 GCA_021794525.1 Pseudomonadota bacterium
GCGGCAGCTTGCGCTGCCGCCCCCTCTCCTTCCGCGTCTTCGACGCTCCCTCCTCTCCCGCGAGGGGAGAGGAGACGTAGCAGAGAGAAGCCGACGATCATCCCGATCACCGCAGCTTCAACGTCGCCAGCCCCAGCAGCGACAGCACGATGGCGACGATCCAGAAGCGGATCACGACCTTGCTCTCGCTCCAGCCGAGCTGTTCGAAATGGTGGTGGATCGGCGCCATGCGGAACACGCGCCTGCCCGTTCGCTTGAACCAGAACACCTGGATGATGACCGAAAGAGCCTCGAACACGAACAGCCCGCCGACGATTGCCAGCACGACCTCGTGATGGGTCGCGACCGCGATCGCGCCGAGCGCGCCGCCCAGGGCCAGCGACCCGGTATCGCCCATGAACACCGCCGCCGGGGGCGCGTTGAACCACAGGAAGGCGAGGCCCGCCCCCATGATCGTCGCGCAGAAGATCGCCAGCTCGCCCGCGCCCGGCACATGCGGGATGCCGAGATAGGCGGAAAAATCCGCGCGGCCCGTAAGGTAGGCGATCAGCGCGAAGGTGCCCGCGGCGATGATGACCGGCATGATCGCCAGCCCGTCCAGCCCGTCGGTCAGGTTCACCGCATTGCCCGCCCCCACGATCACGAAGGCCGCGAAGACGTAGTAGAAGGGACCGAGCGGCACGCCGACGTAGTTGAAGAAGGGCACATAGATGTAGGTATTGACCTCGCTCACGATCAGCCAGCTCGCGACGCCGGCGACGAGAAATTCGAGCAGTAGACGCGTCCCGCCCGACACGCCCTTGTGGCTGGCCTTGCGGACCTTGTCCCAGTCATCGAGGAAGCCGATCGCGCCGAAGCCCACCGTCACCGCCACGCAGGCCCAGACGAAGGGGTTCCTGAGGTCCATGAACAGCAGCAGCGAGAACGACAGGCTGACGAGAATCATCAGCCCGCCCATCGTCGGCGTGCCGCGCTTGGCGAGGTGCGACTGCGGCCCGTCCTCGCGGATCGGCTGGCCCTTGCCCTGCCGCACCCGCAGCATGTCGATGAAGCGCGGGCCGATGATGAGGCCGATCAGCAGCGCCGTCAGCAGCGCGGCGCCCGCGCGCGAGGTCTGGTAACGGATGAGGTTGAGAGGACCGGCATAGTCCAGCCATTCGGCCAGCAGATATAACATGAGCGCTACCGCTCCCGGCGTGCGAAGTGGTCCACAACTCTGCCAAGGCCCACCGAGTTCGAGCCCTTCACCAGCACCGCGTCCCCCGCGATCAGGCCGAATTCCTCGAGCGCGGCGATCGCCTCGCCAGCATTGCCGCAATGGGTGAAGGTGCCCGTGAAACCAAGGCCGGAGGCGGCCGATTTCCCCAGTTCGCGCGCGAGGGGCTGCATCTCGTCGCCCACCAGCACCACGTAGTCGAGCTTCGCGGCGGCGACGGGCTCTGCCAGCATGGAGTGGAAGGCGGGGCCGAAGTCGCCCAGTTCCTTCATCGCGCCCAGCACGGCCAAGCGGCGGCCCGCGGGCGTCTGTGCCAGCGCGGCGAGCGTCGCGCGCATGCTGGCCGGATTGGCGTTGTAGCTTTCGTCGATCAGCAATGCCTGTCCGCCCGCCGCAGCGATGCGGTGGCGCGCCCCGCGCCCCTTGAGGCCACCCATCTCGGCCAGCGAGAGCCCGGCCGCGGCAAGATCCCCGCCCGCCGCCAGCACCGCCGCCATCACGGCAAGCGAATTGGCGATCCAGTGCTCTCCCGGCTCGGCAACGGTGTAGCAGAGCCGCCCCGTCGGATGCTCGCAGGTCACGAGGCTGCCGCCGTTGGCGCTGGGAATGGCGTCGAGCAACCGCATGGTTGCATGGGGCGCGGCGCCGAAGGAGACGATTTTCGCTCCCATCGCGCGGGCCGCCGTCTCGAGCTGGGCGAAATGCTCGCTGTCGGCGGGGATCACGGCGGTGCCGCCGGGCTCCAGCCCGGCGAAGATCTCCGCCTTGGCGTCGGCGATCGCCCCCATGCTGCCGAGATTCTCGATATGTGCCGGGGCTATGGTCGTGATGACAGCGACATGCGGGCGGACCTGGCGGGTCAGCCCGTCGATCTCGCCAGCATGGTTCATGCCCATCTCGAACACCGCGAAACTGCTGCGCGCGGGCATCCGGGCGAGGCTCAGCGGCACGCCGACGTGGTTGTTGTAGCTGCGGGTCGAGCGGTGGGTCATGCCCCTGCTCGCCCGCTCGAGCGCGGCGAACAGCGCTTCCTTTACCCCGGTCTTGCCGACCGAGCCGGTCACACCCACGATCCGGGCCGCGGTCCGTGCGCGCGCTGCCGCGGCCAGTGCGCGCAACGCTTCGGTGGTGTCCCGGACGAGCACGTGCGGTTGCGCGACCGGGCGATCGACGATGGCGGCCGCCGCTCCGCAAGCGAAGGCCGCATCGAGGAAGGCGTGGCCGTCCATCGCCTCGCCCTTCAGCGCCACGAAGAGATCGCCGCTGCGCACATCGCGCGAGTCCATCTCCACGCCCGAGCACTGGAAGTCACCGCTCGCGGAGCCACCGGTCGCTGCCGCGATTTCGGCAGCGCTCCACAGCGCGAGCGGAAGCCGGTCTTCCGCGAAGATCGGCCAGCGCCGCAGCGCCGGATGCCTGAGAATCGCAGGGGTCACAGTGCCAACCTTCCAGCGCATTCGCGCGCGACCGTCACATCGTCGAAGGGCAGAATTCGCATTTCGGTTCCCGATCCAATGACCTGCCCCTGTTCGTGTCCCTTGCCCGCGATCAGCACGATGTCGCCGTCGCCTGCCTCGGCGATGGCGGCGAAAATCGCCTCGCGCCGGTCGCCGATCTCGCGCGCCCCGTCTCCCGCGCCTTGGAGGACGGCGGCACGGATGGCTGCCGGGTCCTCGCCGCGCGGATTGTCGTCGGTGACGATGACCAGGCTCGAGCCTTCCGCCGCAGCACGGCCCATCGGTGCGCGCTTGCCGTGATCGCGATCCCCGCCCGCGCCGAGCACGGTGATGAGCCGGACGCGGACATGCGGTCGCAACGCCGCGATTGCTGCCTCGATGGCATCGGGCGTGTGGGCGTAGTCGACATAGACCGGTGCGCCGGAGGGGGTGATCGCCGCCCGCTCGAGCCGGCCACGCACCGGCTGGAGCCGTCCCAATGCGTCGAAGACCTGCTGCGCCGGCGTCCCGGTCGCCAGCGCGAGGCCCGCCGCCACCAGCGCATTGGCCGCCTGGTAGGCGCCGATCAGCGGCAGGGTGAGCTTCATCACCGCCCCGCCATGCAGGATTGCAAGAGCCTGCCCCAATTGCGTCGGCTCGCGCGAGAGAAGGCGTAGCGTCTCGCCCCCCTCGCCGACCGTGACGAGCTTCAGCCCGCGCCGGGTGGCGTGATCGGCTGCACGCTTCGCCCAGTCGTCGGGGGCTGCCCCCATCCACACCACCGCCGTGCCGCCAGCGGCCGCGACCTCGTCGAACAGCCGCATCTTGGCGAGGAAATAGGCCTCCATCGTCTCGTGGTAATCGAGATGGTCGCGGCTGAGGTTGGTGAAGGCGACCGCCTGAGGTCGCACGCCCTCATTCCGGTACTGGGTCAGGCCGTGGCTTGAGGCTTCGAAGGCGACATGCGTCACGCCCTCGCGTGCGAGGCCGGAAAGGTTGGCGAGGAAGGTCACGACATCGGGTGTGGTCAGCCCGGTCGAAACGCTTTCATCCGGCGTGGTGACGCCCAGCGTGCCGATGCTCGCCGCGCGCTCGCCCGCCATGCGCCAGATCTGGCGGGTCATCTCGACGGTCGAGGTCTTGCCGTTGGTGCCGGTTACCGCGACGATATGGTCGGGAACGGGGGTGAAGAACTGCGCAGCGAGCTGCGCAAAGGCGCGGCGCGGATTGGCGTCGGCGATGTGGAGCGCCCCAAGAACCCCCGCCTCGGACCGGGCTACCACGGCAATGGCACCCGCCTGCACGGCGTTTGCAATGAAGTCCTCGCCGTTGACGCTCGCCCCCTGGAAGGCACCGAAGACGGTGCCGGGCGCGACCTTGCGATGATCGATGGCGAAGCCGGTGACCTCCGCATCGTGGGCGCCGGGTATGGAGAGGCCCGCCTCGGCGAGCAAACGCGACAGCCTCATTGATCGCTCGCCGTGGCGGCCTTTTGCGCCTCGGGGATCACCGCCACGAGATCGCTGATGTCCACGTCGCGCCGGGCGTCCGGGAATACGCCGAGCATCGGGCCGATGCGCGGCACCAGCCGGCCCACGATCGGCGCGACGTTCCAGGCAGCCGTGCGCTGGAAGCTGGAGGCGACGGTGCCCTGCGGCTCGTCGAGCATGGCGATCACGACGTAGCGCGGGCGGTCCATCGGGAAGGCGGCGGCGAATGTCGCGACCAGCGATGTCTTGCGATAGCCGCCCGCGCCCGGCTTCTCCGCGCTTCCCGTCTTGCCGCCGACGCGGTAGCCAGGGGCGTCGGCGTTGCGGCCGGTGCCGTAGAGAGTGATCGTGCGCAGCAGCTGCCGCATCCGCGCGCTGGTCGAAGCCTTGAAGACGCGATGCCCGCGCGCTTCGGTGCCCGGAGCAACCTTGTACATCGTCGCCGGGCGCCAGATTCCGCCGTTGACCATCGCGGCATAGGCGGACGCGAGGTGTAGCGGCGTCACCGCAATACCGTGGCCATAGCCAACCGTCATGGCGCGCAACAGCGGCCACTCACCGTTTGCCCAAAGCGGAAAACCGCGCGCCGGAAGCTCGATCTGCGCGCGCTGGTTCATGCCGAGATCGGCCATGACCTTGCGCAGCCGGTCCGCGCCCAGGTCCTGCACCACGTGGGCCGTCACCACGTTGGACGAATGGATCAGCATCTCGGGCACGTTCAGCGAATCGCCGAGATCGTGCGAGTCCTTGATCGTGAAACCGTCCATTGGAAACGGCCGCGCCGAATAGCGCCTGCCCATGTCGCGCACGGTCCCGGCGTCCATCGCGGCGGCCACGGTCAGCGGCTTGAAGGTGGAGCCCAGCTCGTAGACCTGGTTGGTCACGCGGTTGAACATGTACTGGACATTCGCTTCGCTGATCCGGTTGGGATCGAAGCTGGGGAGCGAGGCGAGCGCCAGCACCTCGCCGCTGTCGACGTCGAGCACGATGCCCGCCGCCCCGACCGCGTTCACCGCGCGCATGCCCTTGTAGAGCTCGTCCTCCAGCGCGCCCTGGACCCGCAGGTCAATGCTCAGCTCTGCTGGCGTGGTGAGCATCGCGCGATCCCGCAGGCGGGCGTCGAGCACCTGCTCCATGCCGATGCGGCCATGCCCGTCAGCACCGACATAGCCCAGCACGTGCGCGCCCATCGCCCCTTGCGGATAATGACGGTCGAGCTCCTCGGGCATTTCGAGCGCCAGCTCGCCGATCGCCAGCACCCGGTTCGCCTCTTCGGGCAAAACACGTCGGCGCAGGTAGCCGCCCTTGCCCGCGGCGAGCTGGCGGGCCAGCCGTTTCTCGTCAATGTCGGGGAAGATCGCCTTGAGGCGGCGCGCGACCTCGGCGGCGGGCTTGACGAGCGCCACCTCGCCCTCGCCCATCGCATCGGGGTTGAACCAGAGCGAATAGGCCGGGAAAGCACGCGCGAGCGGGGCGCCGTTGCGGTCGACGATCTCGCCGCGCGGGGGGAGCAGCGCCTCGTCGAAGGGGGTGGTGGTCAGCGCGTGATCGCCCAGCCCGATGATCGCGATCCGCAGCAGCGCGAGCGCGGCGACGAATACGAAGGCGAGCGCGACCCACAGCACCCGCTGCTTGGCCGTGAGCAGCGCGAGTTGGCGGATCGTGACGAGCTGAACGCGCTTCACCGGCGGGACGATCCGCGTGTCCACCGGGAAGCCGCTGGTAAAGCCGTCGGGCCCGGCAAAGGCGTTCATTGCGCCCCCTCGACCAGCCCCGCGGCGGCGTCCTCGACCAGCCCCGCGGCGGCGTCGGCGGTGTTCGTGTGCGCAAGCCGCTCGGCCAGCGCCTGCGCGCCCTTGGCGGCGGCCCGGCGCGCACCCGCGGCAACCGCATCGCTTGCCTCCTCCGCCATCGGCTGCCCGGTAAGCGGCGAGACCCAGTCGCCCAGCGGTCCCGCGTCGTCTTCGACCGGCGGGGCGGCGCGGGCGACGCGAATCGGGGCAGGCGCATCGGCCCGCAGCGGGGCAGCGAGCATGGCGAGCTGGGTGGTGTTCTCGAGGAACTGGCCCGTCCTGGGCGCGACATAGCCGAAATCGACCGCGTTCCATTCGGCGAGCTGGCGCTGGCTGGCGCGCGATTCGAACTCGGTTTCGAGCAGCAGCTTCTCGCGTTCGAGCCGGATGATCTTGCGCTCGGCCAGCCGGACCTCGCTCTTGATCGCGTTGACGTGGAAGGTCAGCGCCAGGAACAGGCCGAGTGCGAGCGACAGCGCACCCGCCCAGCTCGCCTGGCGCAGTCGGCTCCCCGGCTTGATCGGCTGCGAGGCCATCAGGCGGCCTCCCCCAGCGGCGCGGCGGTGCGCACCGCGGCGCGCAGGACCGAGGACCGCGCGCGCGGGTTGCGGGCGATTTCTGCCTCGGACGGACGGACAGCCTTGGCGAGGTCGCGGTAAAGCGCCGGGCGGTTTTCCGGCAGCGGGAGGTGGCGCGAGCCGGTCGCCTGGGTGGACGCCCGACGCAGGAACTGCTTCACGATCCGGTCTTCGAGGCTGTGGAAGCTTACCACTGCTAGCCGGCCGCCTTCGCCCAGCATCTCGGTCGCGCCGGCGAGGCCCTGTTCGAGTTCCTCCAGCTCGGCGTTCACGTGGATGCGGATCGCCTGGAAGCTGCGGGTGGCGGGATCCTTCGGCGCACCGGGCCGATAGCCCAGCGCCTTGCGGACCACCCGCGCGAGATCGCCGGTGGTCGCGAGCGGACGTGCCGCCACGATCGCGCGGGCGACCCGGCGCGACTGCCGCTCCTCGCCATAGCGATAAAGCACATCGGCGATGGCACCCTCGTCGGCGCTGTTGACGAAATCGGCGGCAGAAGGGCCGTCCTGGCTCATGCGCATGTCGAGCGGCCCTTCGAGCGAGAACGCGAATCCGCGCTCCGCCCGGTCGAGCTGCATCGAGCTGACGCCGATATCCATCACGACTCCGTCCACCTGCACGATTCCCGCCTCGCGCAGGGCCGTGGCCAGTTCGGAAAAGCGGCGCGGATGGAGAACCAGCCGCGGCGGGTTTTCCCCGGCTTCCGGCCAGTTTTTCGCCGCCGCGATGGCATCGGGATCGCGGTCGAAGGCATGGACGGTCGCGCCCCGGCCCAGCAACGCTCGGGTGTAGCCGCCGGCACCGAACGTCGCATCGACGATCAGGTCGCCCGGCTGCGGATCGAGCACGGTCAGGACCTCGTCGAGCAGGACGGGAATGTGCGGCCCGCTGGCGGTCATTTGCGCGCTCCTGCTCCGAGCCCGTCATCACCGACCAGTGCCTCGCAGGCCGCCTTGGCCGCGGCCCAATCGTCGCCCATCCGGGCGAGTTCTTCCGGGTTCCAGAGCGTGAAGAAGCGCCCGCCGCCCTGGACGAACAGCCCCTCGCCGATATTGGCGAGCTTGCGGAGATAGTCCGGCATCACGAAGCGGCCGCTGTCGTCGAAGGGCAGTTCGACGAAGCCGTTCAGTTGGCTGGAGCGCGTCTCGCGGTCGAAGTCCTGGCCGAGCCGCAGCGCGCGATCCTCCTCCCGGTCGAGCTGAGCTTCGAGCTCTTCCTTCCGCGAGAGGCCGAAGCCGACGAGGCAATTCCAGCGGTCGTGCTTGGCGAGGCACAGCACGCGGCCCTCGCTGCTTTCCTTGACCGCCTTCCGGAACAGCGGGGGCAGGACATAGCGGCCCTTGTCGCCGGCGGGCGCATAAGCCTGTCCACTGTAACCCGCGAAAGCCACCTCGGCCCGTCCCCTTGCACCCATCGAAACCGGCCCCGCCGCGCCTGCCTGACGCGCACCGCCCGCCCCGCGTCACCCACGCGAGGCGCGACTCCGGATCGCCTGTCTCGATGGGAAAGGATTATACCGGGTTGGCGGGGGATGGAAGGGATAATTCGGGGATTTCGCGGGATTTATCCACAACACCCTGAATCGTATCCGGAAATTTTGCGCATATAGGCACACCGCCCAGAGCGGCTTCGCAAAAATCGGGATCAAACTCAGCGGCTTTGGAGCGGCGTGGGATCGCTTCCCGCGAAATCCCGTGATCAGTCGAAGGCGGTGCGCATTAGTGCTTCGAAAGCGCGTTGGCGAGCGGCGGGGTCTTCGACGTCTTCCTCCGCTACCACGTGCGCGTCAGCGAAGATCGTGGCCCTGCCTTTGCCGATGGCGCAGCGGGCGAGGAGACCCTGTCCGGAGATGGCGCATTCGGCGGTATCTGTCACGGCGAGCGTCCCGGCCTGCTCGATCTGGATCGGCTGGCCCGCCACGACCACCTCCCGTTTGCCTTCGGTCTGGTCCTCGTCGAAGCTGAGCGCCAGACCCCAATGGGTGAGCAGCGGTGACAGCAGCACTACGTCCTGCGGGCGGCGGCGGTCCCCGATCGGGAAGCGGCTGTGCGCGGTGAGCAGCGGGTCGGCGAAGATCAGCACCCGCCCCCCGCCGCGAACCCAGGCGTCGAGGGCTACATTCTCCTGCGGCGAGAGCGCGCGCGGCTGGGCCAGAACGAGCAGCCGGACGCCCGCAAGTGCTGCGCCATCGAGGACATCGAGCGGCTCCAGCCGGAAGCGCTCCTCCAGCGCCCCGCGGACCCAGCCTGGCGCCTCCTCGTTCGCCAGAATGTCGCCGAAGGAAGCCTGCTCGCCCCACAGCAGCGGCAAGGTGGTCATCAGGCCGAGCGAAGGCCTCGTCCCGACTGGCGAGACCATCGCCGCCTGCTGCGTTTCGGGCGTGGGCTTGCAGCCTGACGCCATGAGCACAAGCGCCGCGAGCGCGATGAACCTAGTTCGCATCCGTGCTGGCGGGCGATGTGGTCGGCGGGGGCTTCGCTCCCGGCGTCGGGCTTGCAGGCATATCGGGCAGGACGCCGGCCTGCGCCAGCGGATCCGGCGCGCTCGGGCTGGCCGGTGCGGCGACCGTTGGCACCGCCTCGGCCACCGCGGTGCTGTCGGTCTGCTGGGCACGATCCTCGATGATGCTGGCAAGCCCGATCAGTAGCAGCACGCCGATGATCCCGATCGCCCCGATCTGGAACCGGCGAAGTACTTCGGACCGGGCAGCCGATTGCGGTGCCGGATCGAGTTCGGTCTGCGCCGCGCCGGGCGGGGCCGGCGCGCGGGGGGTCATGGGCCGCGCCATCGCCCGCCAGACTATCCGCATCACGCGCGTGGTCAATCCCGCCGGAGCCAGTCGAACACCGGCAGACCCTTCGCGGCCAGCCATTCGGGGTTGTAGATCGTCGAAAGATAGCGGAAGCCGGTGTCGCACAGGATGGTCACGACGCGCGGTGCCGGGCGGCCCTCCGCGACCAGCGAACGCCCCAGCGCGACCGCGCCCGCGACGTTGATCCCGCTCGAGAGGCCGAGGCACAGCCCCTCCTCGCGCAGCAGCCGTGCGACCCAGTGAAGCCCCTCCTCGTCGGAGATGCGGAACTGGGTGTCGATCGGCGCGCCTTCGAGATTGCCGGTGATGCGGCCCTGCCCGATGCCCTCTGCGACCGAAGAGCCTTCGGCCTTGAGCTCTCCATTGGCGAAATACTGGTAGAGCGCCGCGCCATGCGGATCGCTGAGCGCGATGGTGACGCTCTCGTCCCGCTCCTTGAGGCCGAGCCCGACACCGGCAATGGTCCCGCCGGTCCCTGCCGCGCAGGTGAAGCCGTCGAGGCGGCCCTCCAGCTGGTCCCAGATCTCGGCGGCCGTGGTCTCGATATGCGCCTTGCGGTTGGCGGTGTTGTCGAACTGGTTGGCCCAGACGGCGCCGGGCGTTTCCTGCGCCAGCCTGCGGCTGGTGTGGACGAAATGGTTGCAGTCGGCGTATTTCGTGGGCGGAACCAGCACGAGTTCCGCGCCGAGCGCGCGGAGCGTATCGATCTTCTCGCGGCTCTGGTTGTCGGGCATCACGATGACGCAGCGATAGCCGAGCGCGTTGCAGACGAGCGCAAGCCCAATGCCGGTGTTGCCAGCCGTTCCCTCGACGACGCAGCCACCAGGCTGGAGCTCTCCGCGCGCTTCCGCGTCGCGCACGATGCCGAGGGCGGCGCGATCCTTGACGCTTGCGCCGGGGTTCAGGAACTCGCACTTGCCGAAGATGTCGCAGCCCGCCTCGCGGCTTGGGCCTTCGAGCCGCACCAGCGGGGTGTTGCCGATGAGATCCAGCGCGCGGGCGCGCAATGGTGGCGTCATGGTCATGGTGAGTGAATTAGGGTCGGCACCGCCTGACGCCAAGCAACATCAATCTTCCGGGGCGATAGTAACCCTGAGTCCGTCGAGATCGGCGGTGAAGGGCAGCTGGCACGACAGGCGCGAGTTCGCGGCGCGGTGGTCGCTGCTCTCGAGCAGATCGTCCTCGTCCTCGCTCATCGCGGGGAGCCGGCCGAGGAAATCGGGATCGACGTGAACGTGGCAGGTGGCGCAGGAACAGCAGCCCCCGCACAGCGCCAGCAGCTCGTCGAAGCCGTTGTCGCGGATCGCTTCCATCACCGTCAGGCCCTCGCCCACGTCGACCTCGGAAGTTTCGCCTTCGCGCGTGGTGACGAACAGCTTGGGCATCGGTGAAAGCTCCTGTGGGGTCGGCGTGTCATCGGAGCCGGTGGTCGCGGCACCGCCGGGCTGCTAGCACGCGCGCTCGTTTTGGCAAGGTTGCGCGATGGGACTGACTTCACAGCAGCTTCAGGAAGGGCTCGACGCGGTCGCGGAGGTCGAGCCGAAGATCGGGGAAGCGCTGGCGCGCGTCGGCTATCCCGAGCCGCGGATTCGCCCGACCGGTTACCAGACCCTGCTGCGCACCATCGTCGGCCAGCAGGTCTCGGTCGCCGCCGCCGCCTCGGTCTGGCGCAAGCTGGAGGCGGAGCTGGGCGAGGAGGTGCATCATGCGGAACTGCTCACCCGCGACTTCGACACGCTGCGCGCCTGCGGCCTGTCGCGCCAGAAGCAGGGCTATGCGAGAAGCCTTTGCGAGCTGGTGGCGGCGGGCGAACTCGATTTCGACGCCCTTCCCGCCGACGACGAGGAGGCCATCGCGCAGCTCACCCGGATAAAGGGCATCGGGCGCTGGTCGGCGGAGATTTACCTGCTGTTCGCCGAAGGGCGCCCCGACATCTGGCCGGCGGGCGATCTTGCCGTGCAGGCGGGGCTCGCAAAACTGCTGGACCTGCCCGAACGCCCCAGCGAGAAGACCGCGCGAGACCTCGCCGAGGCGTGGCGCCCTCACCGCGGCGCGACAGCGATCTTTACCTGGCATTGCTATAACAACCCGGCGCTCTAAGAACGCCCCCATGACCGACGGACGCCGACCATGACCCAGCGCAAGGCCATCTTCATCACCGGCGGCGCCTCCGGCATCGGGCGCGCCATCGCGCTGCGGTTTGGGCGCGAGGGTTGGTTCGTCGGCCTCGGCGATATCGACGCCGCCGGGATGGAAGAGACGGAAGCGCTGCTGCCGGGCGGTTTCAGCTACGCCCACCGTTTCGACGTGCGCAACCGAGGCGCCTGGGACGAGGCGCTGGATGCCTTCGCGACCTCCGCCGGCGGGAGGATAGACGTCCTCGCCAACAATGCCGGCATACCATTGGGCGGCGCGATCATGGACAACAGCGCCGAGGAGATCGAGCGCTGCATCGACATCAACCTCAAGGGCGTGCTGTTCGGTGCGCAGGCAGCCTATCCCTGGCTGAAGAAGACCGCGCCGGGATCGTGCCTGCTCAACACCGCCAGCGCGGCGGGTATTTACGGCACGCCGGGCGCCAGCGTCTATTCGGCCACCAAGTTCGGCGTGCGCGCGATTACCGAGAGCCTCGACGCGGAATGGGCACCCGACGGGATCGAGGTCCGGTCGCTGATGCCCGGCTTCATCGAAACCCCGCTGCTCGATCACGCACCCAATCGCGCCTCGAACGAGAACATCCGCTCGCGGGTCCGGGAGGCAGGGCTGGAGATCACCCCCGTACAGGATGTCGGCGAAGCCGCCTGGCAGGCGGTTCACGGCAAGCGGCTGCACACGCCGGTGGGCAAGACCGCCTACCAGCTGCGCTTCGCCGCGCGGTGGATGCCGGGGCGGCTGAGGAAGCAGGTGCGAACCTCGCTCCGCCCGCTCGGGAAGTAATTAGGGTCAGGTCCTGACCCTAGCGCAGCAGCGCGTCGATCCGCGTCGCCATGTTGACGTCGCGCAGGCTCAGCCCGCCCGCGTCATGCGTGGTCAGCGTGATCTCCACCCGGTTGTAGACGTTGAACCATTCCGGGTGGTGATCCGCCTGCTCGGCCAGCAGCGCGACGCGGGTCATGAAGGCGAAGGCCTCGGAAAAATCCTTGAACTGATAGGTGCGCTGAATCGCGGCACCTTCTCGCACCACGGTCCAGCCCGGAAGCGCGGCGAGCCAGCTTTCGCACTCCTCCGGCGTGAGGCGCACGACCGTCATCGGATATCCGCTGTGGAGTCGGTAGGCCATGGCTCTCGCCGGAGGATGACGGAGCCAAATGTCAGTATTGTTACGATTATAAATCCGAGCATGGTATTCCACCAGTCCTGCACGAAGAAAACGGCCATCAACGCGGCATTTATCGCCAGCACCAGTCCGATCAAGACCGGGAAGGCCGGAATTTGGAACGGGCGCGGCAGGTTTGGTTCACGGTGACGGAGCCAGATCGCGGACAGGGTCACCAGGATGTAGATACCCTGCTGCATCGCCGTGCTCGTCGATGCGAGCGCGAGATAGGTGCCGGACAGGATGAACGCGGCGCTGGCGAACGCCACCAGCGCCATCGCCGCCAGCGGCACGCCGCGCGGGCTCACCGCGGTAAGGCGGGTCGACAGGATTCCCGCCCGCGCCGTCGCGAAGGCGATCCGCGTGGTGGTCATCAGCATCATGTTGGCAATCGCGCCCACGGAAATCACGCCGAACGCGGTGAACACGCGATCCCCCGCGTTGCCGAACACGTCCTTCGCCGCATCGGCGGCCGCGAAGTCCGAGACGGCGAGCGCGGCAGGCGGCAGCACGTGGAACATCGCGGCGTTGACCGCGAGATAGAGCATGGTGACCGCCGCTATCCCGCCGAACAGCGCGCGCGGGATGGCGCGGCCCGGATTTTCGATCTCCTCGCCATAGTTCACCAGCGCCGCCCAGCCGTTGCAGGCGCCGATGACGAGCATCAGCGCCGTGGCATAGGCGACCGCGGTTCCCGCCCCGTCCGGCATCGGTGGCGGCGGCGCGGAACTCGGCACCTGCGCGAAAAGAGCCACCACCAGCGCGATCAGCAGCCCGCCCTTCAGCGCCGCGAAGCCGATCTGGATCGAGCCCGCGACCTTGGTCCCCAGCGCGTTGAGGACGTAAAACAAGGCGAGGCAGCCGAGCGCCTGCCAGCCGGGGCCGATCGCGCCGCCGCCCACGCCGAGCCGCACGAGAAACTCGCCCACCACATAGGTCACCATTGCCAGCGCCGCGATCCAGGCCACCAGCAGCAGCCATGCCGCGAACACGCGCACGACGGGGCCGAAGGCGCGGCCCGCGTAGTCGATGCCCCCGCCCGCGCTGGGGATCGCCGCGCCAAGCTCGGCAAAGGGCAGCGCGAGGACCAGCGAGAGCACGCCGCCGAGTAGCCATAGCCCGAGCAGGAGGCCCACCGACCCGTCCGCCTGCGCCACGACGCCGGGCGCGCGCAATATGCCCTGCCCGACCGTGCCACCGACGACCGCGGCCAGTCCGAAGACCACTCCGAGCACGCGCAGCAATTGAGTGTGTTGCGGCATCCCCCGCCTCCCCGTGGCCGGTGTCATGCGAGCGCGGCGGCATGGTGGCAAGCGGCTTTTCCGCGCTTGGCAGCGGACACGCGGCCCCATATGCCCGCGCGCACAATGGCTTTGCCCCGCCTCTCCGCGACCGACCTCGCTTGCCGCCGCGGCGAGCGGCTGCTGTTCCGCGGGCTCTCGCTCGATCTCGGTCCGGGGGAGGCCTGCCATGTCATCGGCGCCAACGGGATCGGCAAGTCGAGCCTGATCCGCATCCTTGCCGGGCTGCTGCGGCCCTTTGCGGGCACCGTTTCGCGAGAAGGTTCGGTTAGCCTCCTCGACGAGCGCCACGCGCTCGACCCGCAGGTGGAGCTGGGCACCGCGCTCGCCTTCTGGCGCGGGCTCGACGGCGGGGAAGCGCCGCTCGACCGGCTCGGGCTTCAGGAACTTCTCGATGTGCCGGTGCGCTTTCTTTCGACCGGCCAGAAGAAGCGCGCCGCGCTCGCCCGGCTCGTGGCGCAGGGCGCGCCGATATGGCTGCTCGACGAGCCATTGAACGGCCTCGACACCGGCGGGGTCGCGCTGGTGGAGGGGTTGATCGCCGAGCATCTCGCGGGCGGCGGACTGGCGGTGATCGCGAGCCACCAGCCGCTCGCCGCCAATGCGCATCCGCTGGCGCTGGCGGAGTTCATCCCATGAGCGCCCTACACCCCCACCCGGCCTCCCCCTCAAGGGGGAAGAGTTCGGTCGCGTTTATTTGTAAGCGCCGCCCTGCTCCCCTCCCCGTGGGGAGGGGCTGGGGGAGGGCGTTCGACGCCAGCGGAGCGCACAAATTTTGATCCTCGCCCTCCTCCGCCGCGATCTCGCGACCCTGCTCCCCGGCGGGCGGCGCGGGGGGACGTTGCTGCCGCTGCTGTTCTTCCTCGCGGTGGCGATGCTCTACCCCTTTGCGGTCGGGCCGGACCCGAAGCTCTTGGCGAAGACCGGCGGCGGAGTGGTGTGGGTGGCGGCGCTGCTGGCCGCGATTCTTCCACTAGAGAGACTGGTCGCCGCCGATCTCGAGGCGGGGGTGTTCGACCAGCTCGCCTTGCGCGGCGTGGCCGAGGAACTGGCGATGACGAGCCGGCTGCTGGCTCACTGGCTCGCCTTCGCGCCGCTTCTGCTCGTCGCCACCCTGCCCGCCACCGCGCTGCTCGGGCTTTCGGGCGAGACGGTCCGCACGCTCCTCCTCGGCCTCCTCGCCGGCACCCCAGGCCTCGCCGCAATCGGCCTCGCCATCGCCGCGCTGACTGCGTCCTTGCGCGGAGGTGCCGCGCTCGCCGGGCTGATGGTGATCCCGCTGGCGGTCCCGATCCTGATCTTCGGCGCCGGCGCCCTCGCCCGCCCCGACCCGGCGGCGCTGGCGTTTACGGCGGCGATAAGCCTGGGATTATGCGCGCTGGCGCCTTTCGCGGCGGGTGCGGCGGTGCGGGCGGCGCGGGAGGGTTGAGGTTGCGCATGATGCTTCGACAAGCTCAGCGTGAGCGGATGTTGGAAGAACACCCAACCCCGCTCATGCTGAGCCTGTCGAAGGATGCCGCGCCACGCTAGACGCAAACGATGGCCTTCTGGACCTACATTATCCGCTGCTCCGACGGCAGCTACTATGTCGGCCACACCGACGACATCGACTATCGGGTGGCTCAGCACAACGATGGCAAAGTTGGCGGCTACACGTCCAAGCGGCGGCCGGTGACCTACCTGTGGTCCGAGCAATTCCCGACGCGCGACGAAGCTTTCTCTGCCGAGCGCAGGCTAAAGGGCTGGAGTCGCGCCAAGAAGGAGGCGCTGATGGCGGGTGACTGGAAGCTGGTCAACCTGCTGGCGCAGAACGGCGAAGCGCGAGGTCAGCCGTCAGCGCAGCATCCTTCGACAAGCTCAGGATGAGCGGGCTTGGGTGATTGCCAGGAGGCAAATTGCCACCAAGCTCACGAGAAAACCGACCAAAACCATCGCTCGATAGTTTCGGCTTTTACCTTCCGACACGGGCGCCATTCCGAAGAACACGCCAAATCCTTCGATCAATGCTCTCAGCATATCAAACCTAGACGTAAGGCGGCTTGTGCAGCCCCTTGGGGCTCAGCGTGAAGATCTCGCAGCCGTCCTCGGTAATCCCGATCGAATGCTCGAACTGCGCGCTGAGCGACTTGTCGCGGGTCACCGCGGTCCAGCCGTCGCTCAGCATCTTGGCGTGGGGGCGGCCGGCGTTGATCATCGGCTCGATGGTGAAGAACATGCCGGGCTTCAGCAGCGGGCCGGTGCCCGCGCGGGCGGCATGGATCACCTCGGGCGCGTCGTGGAACAGGCGTCCCACCCCATGCCCGCAGAACTCGCGCACCACGCCGTAGCGATACTGGCGAGCATGCGCCTCGATCGCCGCGCCGATGTCGCCCAGGCGGTTGCCGGGCCTCGCCTGCTCGATGCCCAGCATCAGGCATTCATAGGTCACCTCGACCAGCTTCTTCGCCCGCAGCGGCACCTCGCCGACATAGTACATCCGGCTGGTGTCGCCGTGCCAGCCGTCGAGCAGCGGGGTCACGTCGATGTTGACGATGTCGCCGTCCTTCAGCGTCTTCTCGCTCGGAATGCCGTGGCAGATCACGTGGTTGACCGAGATGCAACAACTATGCGCATAGCCGCGGTAGCCCATCGTCGCGGGCACGGCGCCGCCCGCCAGCGTGCGTTCACGGACGAAATCGTCGAGCGCGGCGGTCGTCACGCCCGGCACCACCAGCGGGGCGATGTCGTCGAGGATTTCCGCCGCCAGCCGCCCGGCGCGGCGCATCCCTTCGAAGCCCTCCTCGGTATGGAGCTTGATGGTGCCCTCGCGGTACACCGCATCGCGGCTGTCGATGAGCTGGTATTCGGTCATCCGCGGCACATAGGCGCAAACGGCCCGCAATGCGAGGGCATCAGCCCTGCTTGCCGAATGCAACCGCGAATTCGTCCTTCACGGCCGCCCTGACCTTCGCATCGACCGGGAAGGTCAGCTCATAGGCGCCCTCGGCATAGGGTCCGGCGACATAGGGGCCGAACCAGATGCCGATCCGGTCGAAGGCCTTGCCGCTGGAAGAGCCGACCAGCACCGTAGCGTCCTTGACGTGCTGGCAGTCGTCGAAGCCGACATCGCCGCGCCCGGGCACGACCGGCTGGCCGCGGCGCTTCTCGCGCTCGGCATTGAGCGCTGCGCACAACTTCGGTCCCAGCGCCGCTTCAAGCGCCTCGGGCGACCGAAAGACCCCCACGCCGTCCACCGCCAGCTTGCGCACCTTGTCCCAGACCAGCGAGCGCATCCCGTAGAGCCCGTGCGCTCCGCCGGTGTAGGTCGAAACATCGCCCGACAGACTGAGGAAGTCCGGCGTCTCGGCCACCACCTTCCACTCCAGCGCGAAGGACCGCTGCCCGCAGGAGACGCAATCTGCCGGGAAATCCTTCAGCGCGTCTGCCCACTCGCTCTTTTCCTGCGCGAGGAACTTGTCGCGCTCGGCCGTCAGCAGTTTGGCCAGGTCGGGCTGGGCGGAGACGGCGGCCGGCCATTTGTAGGCGAAGCTGCGCTCCCAGCCCTTCTCCTTCGCGCTGTCGGCGAAATCGACGCCATCGGCACGCGCCGCAGCGGTCGCCCGCGCCGTGGTGAGCGCAGCCGGATCCTCCTTGACCCCTGTCTCGCGCGCCAGGTCGGCCTGCGAGGAACATGCCGCGCTCGACAGCAGCAGCGAAATCGGGAACAGG
>JAJYQP010000110.1 GCA_021794525.1 Pseudomonadota bacterium
CTCGTCGGCCAGCTGACGGTGGACGACGTGGTCCACATCATCGCCGAGGAAGCGGGCGAGGACGTGCTGCTTCTTTCCGGCGCGGGCGACGGCGACATCAACGAACCTTTGGGCGAGGCCTATTCGGCGCGGGTGCGCTGGCTGGTCGCCAATCTCGGCACGGCGCTGGTGGCGAGCTTCGTGATCGCCATGTTCGAAGGCGCGATCGAGAAGCTGGTCGCCCTTGCGGTGCTGATGCCGATCGTCGCCAGCATCGGCGGCAATGCGGGTACGCAGACGATGGCGGTGACGGTGCGCGCCATCGCGATGAACCAGCTCACCCGCTCCAACACGCGGCGCATATTGTGGCGCGAGCTGCGCGTCGCCGTGCTCAACGGCGCGACCGTGGCCGCGCTGATCGGCCTGGGCGTGGCGGCGGTCTTCACCCCCCAGCTCGGCGGCGTGATCGCGGCGGCGATGGTCATCAACGTGATCGTGGCGGGCCTCGCCGGTGTGCTGGTGCCGGTGATCTTCGACCGTCTCGACATCGACCCGGCATTGGCGAGCAGCGTCTTCGTGACAATGATCACCGATTCGATGGGATTTCTCGCCTTCCTCGGGCTGGCGGTTGCGGCGGGGCTGGCGGGGTAATCACCTTCGAATTCCCGGATCTCCGTTCGCATCGAGCGAAGTCGAGATGCCGAGCGATGGTGTCTCGACTGCGCTCGACACGAACGGAAGCCATGCCCATATCGGCCCCATGCCGCTCAACCTCACCAAGATCGCGTTCGGCGCGAAATCCTATGCCGATCTGGAGAGCTGGTACGCCAATCGCCGCAGCCCGCATCTCACCACGCGCTATCGCCCGACGCGGTGGCAGGAGTGCATCGGCGGCTCGCTCTACTGGATCCACGAGCACAACATGGTCGCGCGCAGCACGATCACCGGCTTCAGCCAGGGCGAGGACGGGCGCTGGACCATCGAGCTCGAACCGCACCTTGTCCCAGTGCTGCCCAAGCCCAAGCGCGCGCACCAGGGCTGGCGCTATCTCACCGACCGGATGGCCCCGCGCGATCTGGAGGACGGGGAGGACGTGGGCGACGTCATCCCCGGCAGGATCGCGGGCAAACTCCAGCGGCTGGGACTGATCTGACGCTTATTCCGCCGTCGTGGGATCGATCGTCGAGCGAACCTGTGAGATCCGGTTGGCGGGAAAGCCTGCCGTTTCCGCATGCTGCCGGATCAGGTTCTCGCTCGGCGCGCGGTAGATGCAGTAAATCTTGTCGTCGGTGACATAGCTTTGCACCCACTGAATTTCCGGGCCGAGATCACGCAGCACCGAGCACGATTGTTGCGATGCGCCTTGAAGCTCCGCCGGCCCAAGTTTGCCCACCTCGGGCATATCCCGTTCGATCACGAATTGCGGCATGGTCTGTCTCCCCGTTGCTGGCCCTGGCCTAAGCCTACGTCGAGTCGGACCGAGCAATTTGTAGCGGAGCGACATTAGCCGCGCTCCAGCCACCACCGGATCAGATGTGTCGCGATCGCCTGGTCGATGGGCCTCAGGAACCGCGCCCCTGGCTCGTCCGCCATCGCGGCGGTCACCTCGGCGCGGGCGAACCAGTGGATCTCGGCCATCTCGGTGGTGTCCACTGTCAGCGCGTCGTCGTCCGCGAAGGCGTGGCAGCCGATCATCAGCTGGCTCGGGAAGGGCCAGGGCTGGCTGGCCACGTAGCGCACGTCGCGCACCCGCACTCCGCTCTCCTCCAGCACCTCGCGCGCGACGCCTTCCTCCAGGCTCTCGCCCGGCTCGACGAAGCCCGCGAGGGCGGAGAAGCGCCCCTCGGGCCAGCCGAGCCCGCGGCCGAGCATCAGACGTCCGTCCGCGTGCTCGACCAGCGTGATCGCGACCGGATCGGTGCGGGGGAAATGCTGCGCGCCGCAGCTTGAGCAACTGCGTTGCCAGCCGCCCTTGGCGATGGTGGTGGCGCTACCGCATTGCGCGCAGAAGCGATGCCGCGCGTGCCAGTCGACGATGCTGCGCGCCCCGCCATAGACCGCGAGGTCGGCGGGGCTGAGCGCCGCCATCGCCGCCCAGAGTGCGGGGTTCGCCATGCGCGGGGCCACGTCGCCCCGCTCGGGCACGGCGGCGAAACAGGGTTTCCCGTCATCGAGGCCGAGGAACACCAGCTCCGCCTGCGGATCGGCATCGGCGAGGCTCCCCCATTGCAGCGCGCCCGTATCGTCGAGCGCGGGCAGCAGTCCGTCGAGCGCGAGAAGCCGCGCCCGCCAGCCCATCTGCGCGGCCAGTGCCTCGGGATCGGCACGGATGTGGTCCGCCCGGTCGAGGCGCGAGCCGGTGAAGGCCAGCACGGCGCTCAGGCCGCCTTGCGCTTCGCCGCCGCCGCCGCGAGGTCCGCCAGCACCGCCTTGGGAAAACCGCTCGCCAGCGGCAGCGCGTCGGTCGGCATATATTGCGTGAACATGCCGGCGCGCAGGCCCGCGTTGTAGCTCACGAAGGCGACCGTTCCGGCGGCGCCGCCCCAGCCGTAGACGCCCATCTTCTCGTCCACGCGTCCGCCCGCGCCGAAGCCCTGGCCGTCGACGAAGGTGCCCCTGGTGCTCGTTCCCGGCGGCAGCAGGTTGGAGGTGCCGACGCGCACCGCCAGCTCGCCTATCACGCGCTTGCCGTCGATCTTGCCGTAGCCGAGCAGCATCCGGAGGAAGCGGTCGTAATCGCGCGGGGTGCTCACCAGCCCCGCCCCGCCGAAGGGGAACGACGGCGCATCGAGGTAGATCGAGGCGCGCGCCGGGTCGATCGGGATCGGGTTGCCATTGAGGACGCCGTAATTGGTCGTCAGCCGCCCGACCTCGCTCGCCGGCACGCGGAAATACGTGCTGGTCATGCCGCAGGGATCGAAGATGCGGCTCTTGAGGAAGGCGTCGAAGGGCTGCTTTGCCGCGACCTCGATCACCCGCCCCAGCAGGTCGAGGCTGACCGAATAGCTCCAGTGCGTGCCCGGCTGGTACACCAGCGGTGCCCTGGCGAGTTCGTCGGCGAAGGCGGCGAGGCCCCTGATTGCCGACGCCGAGCTGATTCCCGGGATCGGCATCCGGCTGAGCTGGCCGGGAACGAGGCCGCGTGCCTCGTAATAGTCCTTGACCGGCCCCTTCTGGATGATCGCGTAGCCGAGCCCCGCGGTGTGGGTCAGAAGATGGCGGATGGTGATCGGTCGCTCGGCAGGGACGAGATCGGTGATCGACCCGTCATAGGTCTTCTGCACCATCATCCTGCGGTAGGCGGGCAGGATTTCGGCGAGCGGCTGGTCGAGGCCCAGCTTGCCCTCGTCGATCAGGATCATCGCCGCCATGCCCGTAACCGGCTTGGTCATCGAATAGACGCGGTAGAGGGTGTCGAGTCCGGCGGGCGCGGGATCGCCGATGGTCAGCGTGCCGCCGCCGACCTGCACCGGCGCGCCCTGCCCCCAGCCGAAGGCCGCGACGGCATTGGCGACCCGGCGCCCTTCGACGAATTTCTTCAGCAGCGCATCGACCGCGGGCCACTGCACCGCACCGCGCATCGCCGCGACATCGGCGGCCCAGGCGCGCGACAGCGGCACGCCCGCGAGCATCCCCCCGCCCGCGAACAGCGCGGAGCCGCGCAGCAGCGCGCGGCGATCGAGGGAAACGGCGTCGAAATCGCGATAGGCCATGCGAAGAAATCTCCCGGAAGACGGCCTTCCTTATGCGCGGGTGTTGTGAACGCCGGATTGCGGAATGCAACCCTTCGATTGCCCTTGCGGAAGCCCACTGTGTTACCTAGCTAGGGCACATGGGCAATATCCTCGCATTCCTCCTCGGCCTGGTTTCGCTGGTGATCGTGATCCCGGCGACGATCCCCTTCCTCGGCTGGGCCAACTGGCTCGCGCTGCCGCTGATCGTGCTCGGCGTGATCGTCGGGCAGCTGTC
>JAJYQP010000005.1 GCA_021794525.1 Pseudomonadota bacterium
ATGACCCGGCCCGATGCATGGAGGCCGCCGAGCGGTAACTGCCCCGCCGGAAAGGTTGGAAACCCGGTGAAGACCCGCTGGAAGTCGATCAGTCCAAGCCGCGAGGACGATGCTCGCGAGGTGCCGCCGGCTTTCGCGGAACCGAGACCGCCGACCATTTGCGAACGCAGGATCATTCCGGTGCTTCCCGGGCTGGGGACAGTGATGCCCGACGCTTCTCCAGCCATCACGCGCGCCATTCCCTGCCTGGCCGGCATGTATTCGACCAGAAGATCGCGCTCGGGAACAACTCCCTGGCGGCGTGCCGCGGCCTGGAATATGATGTCGCCGCCGCCGTTGCGTCCCGAGCCCATCGGCCCGCTGACGATCACCGTCTTGCCGCGAAGGTCGCGAAAATCGCGCACACCTTCGCCGACCACTTCGAAAAAGCCCCGCCAAGTCGTCACCGAATGCAGGCGGAGGTCGGGGATGGCTCCCGAGGCGCGCTTTCTGGCCCCGACATAGGTCATGGCTAGCATGGCGTCGGCATCGCCGCTCCGGAACAGCGGGTCGGCATCGGCCGACTCCCGGAGCGGAATGAACCGTACCGGGAGCGAGGGATCGAGCGCCATCGCAAGCAGCAGGGGAAAAACGTGCGGATTGGCCGCCGATGCGATGCCGAGCGCAGCCTCTCCCTTCGGCGAGCCGGTCGGCCCCGGCAGCGAAGCACAGCCGGAAACCGCCGCTCCCGCAGTGACCGCCAAAAACCTTCTTCGCGGCATCGTCATGGGACCGTCTCCATCGTGGAGACCCGCGGTTGGCCGGTAGAGCTTAAGGCAGCCTTACGCGGCCCTTGATCATTCATCGGGCGCTCCCGGCCGATGACGGCGCGCCGAAGCCTCACCTCGACACGGCTTGGCGCATCGCCTACGCGGTTTTCAGCGGCGTTTGCGCCTTCAATTCGTGAAGCATCGCCTCCATCCGCCAGGCGGGAAGAGACCGCGAGAAAAGATGGCCCTGCACCTCGTCGCAACCGTTCCGGCGCAGATATTCGGCCTGGGCTCGGGTTTCGACGCCCTCGGCGATAACCTCCAGCCCGAGGCCATGAGCCATTTTGATGAGCGCCTCGACGATCGCGGCGAGCTTCCTGTTACCGGGTAGTCCGCGAACGAAAGACTGGTCGATCTTGATATGCGTGAGCGGCACTTCGCTCAGGAAACTGAGCGAGGCATAACCGGTGCCGAAATCGTCCAGCGCCAGACCGACCCCCATTTGGTGCAGCCGGCGAAGCTGCGTGACGGCCGCCGCCGCGTTATCGAGGGCGATCGTTTCGGTAATTTCCAGTTGCAAGGCGTCCGCGGGTAAATCGTTCTCACTCAATATCTTATGAACCTGTCCTGCAAATGCGGGGTCATTGAACTGGGTGGGAAACAGATTGACCGCAATCCGCATCGAGGGGTGACCCGAGCGGCGCAATTTCGAGGCCTCCGCGCATGCGGTGCGAAGAATCCAGGCCCCGACCTCGCTGGCGTGCGGGCTTTCCGCAAGCGCGCCGATAAAGGCCGCAGGCCCGATCAGCCTCCCGTTTTGCCTCCAGCGCAGCAAGGCCTCGGCCCCGACCAGGCTCCGGTCGGCAAGCCGGAAGGTCGGTTGAAAGAAGACCTCGAACTCATTGTTGCTCAGCGCGCGGCGCAGCTGCAGATCGATTGCTCGCCGCCCCTGTGCTTCAGCCTGGAAGCCGGGATGGAAAAGCGTGTATGTGTTCCCGCCGCGCCCCTTCGACCGGTATAGTGCCAGTTCGACATTGGCGAGGAGTTCGTCCACCGTGGCGCCGTCCTTCGGGGCAAATGCCACACCCGCCGAAGCGGTGGTAAAGGCCAGTTGACCATCGATGTTAAAGGGTTTCTCGACCATCTCCATCAGCATGCGAACCGCGTCGATCGCAACGTCCTGATCCTCGCAGTCTTCGATGGTCACCACGAATTCATCCCCGCCCAGGCGATAGACCCGGACGTTGTTGCCTATCAGCGGCAGTGCTCGCTGCGTGGCAATCTGCAGAAGCCTGTCGCCTGCGGAGTGCCCCAGGGTGTCGTTGACCTCCTTGAAGCCGTCGAGATCGAATAGCGCGATCGCCATGGGGCGGGGAATGTCAGCCCCGTGATCCGCGAACCGGGCCCCCAGATCGTTGTACAGCGCCGCGCGATTGCGCAAGCCCGTCAGCGGATCGCTATAGGCAAGGTGCTCGAGTTTCTCCTGAACGCGTCTCGCCGCGGTCGCGTCCCGAATGACCGCCAGGGCCCCGTCTCCGATCAGAGTGAGCATGATATCGACCGGAAGCTCGGTGCCGTCCTTCCGCCTGCCACGAAGGCTCGTCCCGCTCCCCATGGTTCGCGGGAGCGGGTTGGCATGATACGCATCTCTCTTGGCGCCATGGGCCGCGCGGAGGTTTTGCGGGACCAGAATCTCGACTCTCTGGCCTACCAGCTCGGCCCGACTGTAACCGAACATGATGCAGCACTGCGCGTTGGCTTCGCGAATTGTTCCCGTACGATCGGCGACCAGTAGGCCATCCGGGAGAATATCGAACAGAGCATTTCCGGCGCCCACATATCCGGCTGCCGCTGCGGTTGACGGCGCAACTTCTTCATGGCGATTGTCGGCATGGTGTGGGCTATTTTTTTCCACCATTTTCCTCGATCTTATCGCCGACCTAGCGACTTGAGCCGTTATTACTGAAGTCAGTCAGAACCAGTTGCTCTCAACAAAACGCCTCCCGGATTAAAAGGCTCCATCTTTCGGATTCCTAAAACAATAAGGCTGTGATATCGCTTGTACTCCACCGGAATCCCGGAATAACTGCTGAACGCACCGGGCAAAGAAAAATATCCTTTGCGGCCGCATACTACGTGATTGCCCGGATCAGCGCCCGCCATTGGCAGGGGGCTGCGCCGACGCCCCGGGACGGGGCGCTTGCTGCGCGCTCAGACCGTCGAGGTAGACGAGGATTTTGGGAACGTCTCCGTCGTCGACCGTGGCCTTGAAAGCGGTTCGCATCTTGTCGATCGTCTTGGCCCACTCCTCGTGTTTGAGCGGTGGCTGGGTGAGGATGACCGACGGGCTGTGGCAGGCGCGGCAGGCTGCATCGACGATCTGGACGTTGGGGCCGGGCGGGAATTTCTCGGTTTCGTCGGTGGGCAATGTCATCGATTGGTTGGTCAAGGCAAACGACTGGCCCATCGCACTCCTTCGCTCGATACCCGACCCGCCGGGGTGGGCATTCCCGGTCCTGTCGCCCGAGCAGCCGCCGAGGCCGAGGGCGAGGACAACTCCGATCATCACGCGCATGTTCACGACTTTCCTCCCGCATTGACGGTGATCCGTTCGATCGCGCATTGCAGATAACCGGACGGATTCCATACCGGCTCGGACGGCTGGACCACTCCGTCGCTGTCGGTGCAACGGGTCAGGATCGTGAGCGCGCCGCTGGCCGGAGCGTCCACCTTCGTCTCGAAGCGACGGAAGCTGTGCTTACCCTCATCCTTGCCGAGCACTGCCGGCTTCCAGCTCTTGCCCCCGTCTGTCGAGACATCGACTTTGCCGACCCCCGTTCCACCGCCCATCGCGATGCCGCGCACATCGAGCGGACCGCTCGCGGAAACCGACTGGCCGTTCTTGAGATTGGTGACGAAGGAACGCGGTGCCATCTTGTTGATCGGCTCCTTCTCGAAGTCCTTCGTTCCCGGAGCGATGTTGCCGAACGGCGTCCGGGGGATCTGATAGGCTTTCGCCATCCAGAACTGGTCGTCGGGTCGGTCGAGCACCTCGAGGTCGTTGAGAGATTTGACCCAGTAGGTCGAGAACCACCCCGGTACCACGACGCGCAACGGGAAGCCGTTGAGCAGCGGGAGCTGTTCGCCGTTCATG
>JAJYQP010000099.1 GCA_021794525.1 Pseudomonadota bacterium
ACTGACGCCAATGCTGCTACCGGCGAAGACGAGAACGCGATCGTCGTCACCGGCATCCGCGCTGCGATCGACAATTCCGTGGCCCAAAAGCGCGAGAATACTTCGATCGTCGAGGTCGTCAGCGCCGAGGATCTCGGCAAGCTGCCCGATCTCTCCATTGGGGAATCGCTCTCGCGCCTGCCCGGCCTCGCCACGCAGCGCCTCGATGGACGCGCCAATGTCGTCTCGATTCGCGGCCTCGCTCCGGACTTCACCACCACGCTGCTCAACGGGCGCGAGCAGGTCAGCGCCAGCAACAACCGCGGCGTCGAACTCGATCAGTATCCTTCCGAGCTGCTCAACGGCGCGGTGGTCTACAAGACACCCGATGCGATGCTGATCGGCCAGGCGCTCGGTGGTACCATCGACATGCGAACGGTGCGGCCGCTGTCCTTCAGCGACACGCAGTTGGTGGTCGGCATCCGCGGCGAACTCAACGATCTCGGCCGGCTCAACCCCGACATCTCGGACAAGGGCTATCGCGCCAATATCTCCTATGTCGGCCAGAACGCCGACGGGACGCTCGGCTGGGCGATCGGCTATGCGCGCATGGAATCGCCGACGCAGGAAGAGCGCTGGAACGCCTGGGGCTATCCCAACGTCGATGCCGACACCAAAGTGATCGGCGGGGCCAAGCCCTATGTGAAGTCCAACCGCCTCAACCGCGACGGTGTGATGGGCGCACTTGAATTCAAGCCAAGCGATCGCGTCCATATGACGCTCGACGGCTATTGGTCCAAGTTCAACGACGAGCAGCGGCTGCGCGGCATTGAGCTGCCGCTGTTCTGGTCGGCCGCGCAACTCCAGCCCGGCTTCAGCGAGAGCGGGGGGCTGGTCACCTCCGGGACCTTTACCGGCGTCGAGGCGGTGATGCGCAACGACATCGTGAACCGCGACTCGGAAATCTTCGCGGGCGGTTTCAACGGCGCGTTCAAGGCGACCGACACGCTCACTCTCGAGCTCGATCTCAGCTATTCCAAGCTGACCAAGACCGAGGAAAATCTCGAGATCTACCTCGGCACGGGCCGTGGCGGCGGCGTCGGCGCAACCGACACGCTCGGCTTTACGATGCCGGCCGACGGCGGGGTCATTACCTTCAATCCCACGCTTAACTACGCCGATCCGGCGCTGTTCGTGATCACCGACCCGCAGGGCTGGAACAGCTGCGGCGGCACGGTGCCCAACTGCCAAGATGGCTTCGTCAACCGTCCGCGTATCCGCGACCGGCTGCAGTCGATTCGCCTCCAGGCGATCCAGGCACTTGACGGCGACATCGAGAGTGTGACGGTCGGCGCCAACTACTCCGACCGCCGCAAGCAGCTCATCGACGAAGGCTTTGTGCTCACCCACAAAAACTATCCCGCCAACACGCCGGTCCCGGCCGATTACCTGTTCAATCCGGTGGCGCTCAACTTCATCGGCATCCCGGGCATGGTCGCCTTCGACAGCTGGCGGTATTACAACGAGGGCAACTACAAGCTTACTGATGAATCGCTGTGGGAGCTGGGCCGTTTCCGGAACAGCTACATCGTCAACGAAAAGGTGCTCACCGGCTTCGTCCAGGCGAACTTCAACAGCGGCAGCGTGCGCGGCAACGCGGGCGTGCAGGTAGTCCACACCGATCAGTCGGCGGACGGCTTTGCCACCGGTAACGGCGTCGTGACGCCCACCAGTGACGGCGACAAGTACACCCACGTCCTGCCGAGCATGAACCTGTCGTTCGAATTCGCGCCCGAGGCCTTCATCCGCTTCGGTGCAGCCCGGATGCTGGCTCGTGCCCGGATGGACCAGCTCAACCCCAGTGTCGGCTACAGCTTCAACCTCGCCAACAACGTGCCCAATGCGGGGATCAACAATTCCCCGTGGTCGGGCACCGTGGGCAACGCCAAGCTGCGGCCGCTGCTCGCCAACACCGTCGATCTCGCGGTCGAGAAATACTTCGGACGCGGCGCTTACGTGTCGGTCGGCGGCTTCTACAAGTTCGTCGACAACTGGATCTATCGCCAGAACGAGATCTTCGACTTCACGGGATATCCGACGCCGGGCAATGTGACGCCGACTTACAATTTCGGCATGGTTTCGCAGTGGAACAACGGCCCCGGGGGCCGGGTCTATGGCGCGGAAGGCTCGTTCTCGCTGCCCTTCGCGCGCTTCGCCAGCGCACTCGATGGCTTCGGCGTTCTCGGCAGCGCCTCCTACACCGAGAGCAGTGTGCGCGAAGGCGGCGCCGCTCCGATTCCGATGCCCGGCCTGTCGCGCTGGGTGGTCAATGGCACGGTCTATTTCGAGAAGGCCGGGTTCCAGGCGCGCGCGTCGGCTCGCCACCGTTCCAGCTTCCTCGCCGAGGTCTCGGGCCTCAGCCTGGCGCGCGACCGGGTGATGGCGCGCGCTGAAACGGTGATCGACGCGCAGATCGGCTACACATTCCAGTCGGGCATGCTCGAGGGCTTGGGTATTCTGGTTCAGGGCAGCAACCTGACCAACGAACCGTTCATCACTTACTACAACAACGATGAGCGCCAGGTTCGCGATTACCAGAGCTATGGCCGGAACTTCATGGTCGGTCTGACCTACCGGTTCTGATCGCCTAAACGGGCTCGGGCGACCGAGCCCATCCAGCCGATCGGCGGGGGGCAGGCATGTGATCGACACACGGATTCGCGATGTCGTGATCGTGGGCGGCGGGACCGCGGGATGGATGGCCGCCGCGGCGCTGTCCGCCACGATGGGCGAACAGCTCCGCATCCGGCTCGTCGAAAGCGAGCAGATCGGCACCGTCGGGGTAGGTGAGGCGACGATCCCCGCCATCCGCCTGTTCAACGGGCTGTGCGGGATCGACGAGAACGCCTTTGTCCGCGAGACCCAGGGCACGTTCAAGCTGGGCATCGACTTCGTCAACTGGGGCCGGGTCGGCGAAAGCTACATGCATGTCTTCGGGCAGCTGGGGCAGAGCCTCGACCTCATCGAATTCTGGCAATACTGGCTGCGCGGCCGCGAGGAAGGCGTCGCCGAGCCGCTCGGCCGCTATTCCTTCAACGAGGAAGCCGCCCGCCTACACCGTTTCGCGCGCGTGCCGCGGATCCCCAACAGCGACCTCGACGGGATCGCCTACGCGTTCCACTTCGACGCCTCGCTCTATGCCAAGTTTCTCCGCCGCGGGGCAGAAGCCAATGGCGCGTGCCGCGTCGAGGGAAAGATCACCAGTGTCCGCCGCAATGGCGACACCGGCCATGTCAGCGCGGTGGTGCTGGAAGACGGCCGCGCCATCGAGGGCGAGCTGTTCATCGACTGTTCGGGCTTTCGCGGCCTCCTGATCGAGGAGGAACTGAAGACCGGCTACGAGGACTGGACCCACTGGCTGCCGTGCGACCGGGCGATCGCGGTGCAAACCCGCAATGTCGCTCCGCCGCGCCCCTATACCCAGTCGATCGCTCATCCCGCCGGGTGGCAGTGGCGCATCCCGCTCCAGCACCGCACCGGCAATGGCCACGTCTTCTGCAGCCGCTTCATGTCCGAGGACGAGGCGACGCAGGTCCTGTTCGACAATCTCGAGGGCGAACGGATTACCGAACCGCGCAGCATCCCCTTCACCACGGGGATGCGGAAGAAGGCGTGGAACGGCAATGTCGTCGCGCTCGGCCTCGCCTCGGGCTTCCTCGAACCACTCGAATCGACCAGCATCCATCTGATCCAGAATGGTATCGCGCGGCTCATCTCGCATTTCCCCGACCGCAGGTTCGCGCCGGTCAACATTGCAACCTACAATCGCCGGATCGCCTACGATTACGAACGCATCCGCGATTTCATCATCCTGCATTACTGGGCCAACCAGCGTGACGAGCCGTTCTGGCGATATCTGCGCGAGATGGAACTGCCCGAGGGGCTGCGCGGCAAGATCGACCTGTTCAAGGAAACCGGCCGGATCTTCCGGGAGCAGGAGGAGCTGTTCGTGGAAGTGGGCTGGTTCCAGGTGCTGGTCGGGCAGAACATCGTGCCCGAAAGCTATCACCCGCTTGCCGATGCACTGAGCAGGGACGAACTCGCCGACTTCCTGCGCGACATCCGCACCATCCTCGCGGCCAATGCGCAGAAACTGCCGAGCCACGAGGAATTCATCGCCCGAACCTGCGCCGCGCCCGCGCCGCAAGCCGCTGGAGTGACCGCATGAGATTTGTCGCCGCAGCCCACCTTGCCGCGCTGCTCCTCGCCGGTTGCGCGGCGGCGCCCGCAACGCTCGCCACCGCGGTCATGGCCGCACCCGCGCTCGCGCAGCCGGCCGAGGATTTCCGCAGCCGCGCGCCGAGCGAGGAAACGGTCTATTTCGTCCTTCCCGACCGCTTCGCCAACGGCGATCCGAAGAACGACCGGGGCGGTCTGAAGGGCGACCGGCTGAAGACCGGCTTCGACCCTGCGGCGAAGGGTTTCTACCACGGCGGCGACCTCAAGGGGCTGACGCAGAAGCTGCCCTATCTCCAGTCGCTCGGTATCACCGCCATCTGGTTCGCGCCGATTTTCCAGAACAAGCCGGTGCAGGGCCCCAAGGGCGACGAAAGCGCGGGCTATCACGGATACTGGGTCACCGATTTCACGCGGCCCGACCCGCATTTCGGCACCCGCGCCGAGTTCAAGGCCTTCGTCGATGCCGCTCACGCGCGGGGGATGAAGGTCTATATGGACATCATCACCAATCACACCGCCGACGTTATCCGTTACAAGGACGGTGCGGATACCAATTACGAGTATCGCAGCCGGGGGGACTATCCCTATTCGACGCGGGGCAAGCCCGATGGCGCGGCGATCAACCCCGGCTTCATGGGCGACGAGGACAGCTCGGAGGCGAATTTCGCCAAGCTGACCGATCCGAATTACGCCTATGTTCCCGAGGTTCCGAAGGGCGAGGAGCGCGTCAAGGTGCCCGCCTGGCTCAACGACCCGATCTATTACCACAACCGCGGCAATTCCAGCTTCACCGGCGAGGACAGCCGCTTCGGCGACTTCTCCGGCCTCGACGACCTGTTCACCGAGCACCCGCGCGTGCGGCAGGGAATGATCGACATTTACGGCGCGTGGGTCGACGATTTCGGGATCGACGGCTTCCGCATCGATACCGCGCGTCATGTCGATCCCGGCTTCTGGCGGGTGTTCGTGCCCGCCATGCTCGCGCGTGCAAAGGCGAGGGGGATTCCCAATTTCGCCATGTTCGGGGAGGTCTTCAAGGACATTCCGCAGAACGGCTACATCGCCGAATACACGCGGCGCGACCACCTGCCGCAGGTGCTCGACTTCGCCTTCCAGGCTTCGGTCCGCGAGGTGCTGGGCCGCGGCAAGGGCACCGTCGTGCTCGCCCAGCTCTACGACGGCGACGTGCTCTACGAAGGCGGGGAGGCGGCGGCGCTTAACCTGCCGACCTTCCTCGGCAACCACGACATGGGCCGCTTTGCGTGGCTGGTGCAGCAGGACCGGCCCGGCATTTCGCAGGACGAGTTGCTCCAGCGCACCTTGCTCGCCCATGCGATGCTGATGACGCTGCGCGGCGCGCCGGTGATCTACTACGGCGACGAGCAGGGCTTCGTCGGCGCGGGCGGCGACCAGCTCGCGCGCGAGGACATGTTTGCCAGCAGGACCGCGGTCTACAATGCGATCGATTTGCTCGGCACCGGGGCAACGACTGCAGCAGACAATTTCGGCACCGAGAACTCGCTGTTCCGGACCATCTCCGCCCTCGCGAAACTGCGCGCCGAGCACCCTGCGCTGCGCAAGGGAAAGCAGGTGACGCGCCATTACGAGCAGGGCCCGGGGCTCTTCGTCGCCAGCCGCAAGGACGACACGACCGGAGAGGAGGTGCTGCTCGCCTTCAACACCGCCAACGCGCCAGCCGCGGCGAATGTCGCCGTGGGCTATGACGCCACCGGCTACACCGCGCTCGCCGGGTCGTGCCCCGCAGCCGTCACCGCCCCCGGCAGCGCGCGCATCGAATTGCCCGCCTTCGGCTGGGCGGTCTGCCGCGTGGAGACGCGCGGGCAATGAATCGCATGGAGTCCGTCATCAGCAAACCGACCGAGCAGCGCCCGTGGTGGAAGGGCGCTGCGATCTACCAGATCTATCCCCGCAGCTTCATGGATTCGAACGGCGACGGGATCGGGGACCTGCCGGGCATTGCTGCGAAGCTCGACCACGTCGCCAGCCTCGGCGTCGATGCCATCTGGATCAGCCCGTTTTTCACCAGCCCGATGAAGGACTTCGGCTATGATGTCGCTGATTACTGCGACGTCGATCCGATCTTCGGCACGCTCGCCGATTTCGACGCGCTGGTGGCGCGCGCCCATGCGCTCGGGCTCAAACTGCTGATCGACCAGGTCTATTCGCACACCTCCGACGAGCACACCTGGTTCGCCCAAAGCCGTGCCGACCGGACGAACGCCAAGGCCGACTGGTATGTCTGGGCCGATCCCAAGCCCGATGGTTCGCCGCCGTCGAACTGGCAGTCGGTCTTCGGCGGCCCGGCCTGGACCTGGGACGCTCGGCGCGGGCAGTATTACTTGCACAATTTCCTCAGCAGCCAGCCGCAGCTCAATTGCCACAACCCGGCGGTGCAGGACGCGCTGCTGGGCGTCGCGCGCTTCTGGCTCGATCGCGGGGCGGACGGCTTCCGGATCGATGCGCTCAATTTCGCGATGCACGACCGGGCGCTGACCGACAATCCGCCCGCCCCGGCGACGGACAAGCCGCGCAGCCGACCGTTCGACTACCAGCTCAAGCTCCACAACCAGAGCCACCCCGGCATTCCGGATTTCATCGCCCGCATCCGCGCGCTGACCGAGGAGTATGACGCGATCTTCACCGTCGCCGAAGTCGGCGGCGACAATGCGGAGCGAGAGATGAAGCTGTTCACGGCGGGGGACGATCACCTCAATTCCGCCTATGGCTTCAACTTCCTCTATGCCGAGGCGCTGCGCCCGCAGACCGTCTGCGCGGCGCTAGCGGAATGGCCGGACGATCCGGGCGTGGGCTGGCCGAGCTGGGCTTTCGAGAACCACGATGCCCCGCGCGCGCTTAGCCGCTGGTGCGCGCGCGAGCACCGGGACGCCTTCGCCCGCTTCAAGATGCTGCTGCTGACCGCCTTGCGCGGGAACATCATCCTCTACCAGGGCGAGGAACTGGGGCTGACGCAGGTCGATATCCCCTTCGAGCAGCTCCGCGATCCCGAAGCGATCGCCAACTGGCCCCGCACGCTGAGCCGCGACGGCGCGCGCACCCCGATGCCGTGGCAGGCCGACGCTGCCGACGCAGGGTTCGGTTCGGCCGAACCGTGGCTGCCGGTGGGTGCCGAGAACGCCGGCCGCGCGGTCGATGTGCAGGAGCGAGATCCCGCCTCGCTGCTCCACCAGACCCGGACGCTGCTGGCCTTGCGCAAAGCGCATCCGGCACTGCATCATGGCGCCGTGACCCGGTGCGAGGCGCGCGGCAAGCTTCTGTCGCTCGAACGCGAGGCCGATGGCGAACGCGTGCGGCTGCTGGCGAATTTCGGAGAGGAGACGATAATGCTGACGGACACGGCGGCGGGAGAAATCCTGCATTCGATCAATGGCGCTACTGCCGCGGCTCTCCCGGCATTCGCCGCGCTGCTGGTGCGGGCATGACCCGCCTTTCGATCGCCGCCGCATTGCTCTGCGCGGCCTCGCCGCTCGCCGCCGCGACCGTTTCCTCGCCCGATGGGCGCATCACCGTGACGGTCGAGACCGATGGTGAGGGCATTCCGTTCTACGAGGTCGCGCTTGGCGGAAAGCCGCTGATCGGCAAGAGCGTGATCGCCTTTAACTTTACCGACGAGGATCCGCTCCGCCGCGGCCTCAAGGTCGAAGGCGAAGCGGTGTCGCCGATGGTAGACGCGAAATGGGAGCAGCCGTGGGGCGAGCGCCGCTTCGTGACCGACCGCCACAACGAACTGGCGGTGACCTTTCTCCAAGATGCCACCAAGCGCCGTTTCACTGTGCGCTTTCGGGTGTTCGACAACGGCGTCGGCTTTCGCAGCGAGTTTCCGAGCCGCGCCGATCATCCCAAAACCAGCATCGCCGAGGAGCTGACCGAGTTCGAGATCGCTCAGAAAGGCACCGCATGGTGGATCCAGGCGGGCGACTTCAACCGCTACGAGCAGATCTATCAGAAGACGCCGACAGACGCGGTCTCGATGGCGCATACGCCGATGACGATCCGGCTCGAGGACGGGACGCATCTGTCTTTCCACGAGGCGGCGCTGGTGGATTATTCGGGCATGTGGCTGCAGCGGCTCACCGGGCAGCGCTTCCGCGCGCATCTCTCGCCCTCCAGCCGCGGCCCCAAGGTCGTGCGGACCGGCGCGTTCACGACGCCGTGGCGCAGCATCCGCATCGCGAAGGACGCCGCGGGGCTGGTCGAGAACGATCTCGAGCTCAATCTCAACGAGCCCAACAAGCTTGGCGACGTGAGCTGGTTCAAGCCTGCCAAATATATCGGCATCTGGTGGGGCATGATCAGCGGCAAGTGGAGCTGGGCACAGGGTCCGAACCATGGTGCTACCACCGAACGCACGAAGCAATACATCGACTTCGCCGCGAAGAACGGCTTCCGCGGCGTGCTGGTCGAAGGCTGGGATTATGGCTGGGACGGCAACTGGTTCGGTAATGGCCGGGACTTCAGCTTTACGAAGCCCTACCCCGATTTCGACCTGCCGGCGCTCGCGGCCTATGCGAAGAAGAAGGGCGTCCATCTGATCGGTCACAACGAAACCGGCGGTAACATCGCGGTCTACGAGGCGCAGCTGGCCGATGCGATGAAGCAGAACGCGCGCTATGGCATCGACGTGGTCAAGACCGGCTATGTTGCGGATGCTGGCGGAATCATTTCCTGCAATGCGGACATCGCCGATCCCTGCGGCGGGCAGGTCATGGAGTGGCACGACGGCCAGCGTCAGGTGCAGCACCACCTGCGCGTGGTTGAGGAAGCGGCCAGGAACCGGATCGCCATAAATCCGCACGAGCCGGTGAAGGATACCGGGCTTCGCCGCACGTATCCCAACTGGGTCGCGCGCGAGGGTGCGCGCGGGCAGGAATACAACGCCTGGGCGCCGTTCAACAACCCGCCGAGCCATGAGCCGACACTGGTCTATACCCGCATGCTGTCCGGTCCGATGGACTACACGCCCGGCGTGCTGAGCGTGACGGGTGGAAACGGTGTGCCGATGGCCAGCACGGTCGCAAAGCAGCTCGGGCTCTATCTCGCGCTCTACTCGCCGATCCAGATGGCGGCGGACTTCATCGAAAGCCTAGCCGAGCATCCTAAGGAGCTCGAATTCATCAAGGCCGTGCCCGCCGACTGGGCCGAAAGCCACCTCATTGCCGGCGAGGTCGGCGAATATGCCATCTTCGCGCGCAAGGACCGCAACAGCGCAGACTGGTACGTCGGCGGGATCAATGATGCGACCGCGCGGGAGGTGACCCTGCGCTTCCATTTCCTCGATGCCGGCAAGGCCTACAAGGCCACGATCTGGAAGGACGGCGAGGGCGCGACCTATCTGACGGAGGCCCGCCATCGCATCGCCTATGACAGCCGCACGATCCGCAAGGGCGACACGCTGACCCTCTGGCTCGCGCCGGGCGGCGGCGCGGCGGTGCGGCTCCAGCCGGGCAAGTGAGCGGGGTAAGGCCGCCCGGCGTCGTCATTCTCGGCGGCGGCAGCTGGGTGGAGGCGACTACTGGCGCGCCTGTGCCGGCGCGAACCTCCCGGACCCGCTCAAGGGCATGATGACCGCCTGGTTCATGCATGAGGACATCGCGCTGGCCAATCGCGCGCTCAACGGCGACAACCCGGCCTACAGCGCGATGAGCTGGCATTGCCGCTTCGCGGGCTACGGCACCTTCCCGCCGGCCGAGCGGATGCAGCCGGTCCCGCCGCAGGTTCGGGCCGCCGACCCTGCCGCTACGGCATCGCTGCTGGAGGCCTGCGCGCGCAACTTCTCCGCCTAGCAGAGCTTTCCAAGCGCCCCCGCGGGTGTAAGGATTGCGAATCGAAACCCCTTGTACAGGGCGCCGAAAGGAGAGAGATCATGGCGACGCTCGCGGAACCCCGCGCCGACAGTGACGAGGCCTTCCGCGAGGAGGTCCGCGCTTTCCTTGCCGAGCATTTCCCGCCCGAGCTGAAGGGCAAGGCCAATGCGCTCGCCTCGGTCGAGGGACCGACCGACGAGAGCCCGGCGCAGAAGGCCTGGCGCGAAGCGATGGGCAGCCGCGGCTGGGGCACGCCGACCTGGCCGAAGGAATACGGCGGCGGCGGCCTTTCCAAGAAGCAGGCCCGAATCCTCGAGGAAGAGATGGCCAGGGTCGGCGCCTTCAATCCCATCGGCGGCATGGGCGTGATGATGTTCGGCCCCACCCTGCTCGAATATGGTAACGAGGCGCAGAAGCGCGAGCACATCCCGCCGATCTGCCGCGGCGAGATCCGCTGGTGCCAGGGCTATTCGGAACCCAATGCCGGATCGGACCTCGCGAACCTGCAGACCATGGCCGAGGACAAGGGCGACCATTACCTCGTCAACGGGCAAAAGACCTGGACCAGCGGCGGGCAATGGGCGGACAAGTGCTTCGCCATCGTGCGCACCGACCGCAGCGACAAGCACCACGGCATCTCCTTCATGCTGATCGACATGGACGCGCCGGGGGTCGAGGTTCGCCCGATCACCATGATCAGCGGCACCAGCCCGTTCTGCGAGACGTTCTTCACCGACGTGAAGGTGCCCAAGGAAAACCTCGTCGGCGAGGAGGGACAGGGCTGGACCATCGGCAAGCGCCTGTTGCAGCACGAGCGCACCAATATCTCGGGCGGCGGCAGCCTCGCGCGGCTGATGGGGCAGAGCCTCGGCGATATCGCGAAGCAGCACCTCGCCCTCGATGCCGACGGCAGGCTCGCCGACAAGGTTCTGCGCGACCGGATCGCCGATTTCGAAATGCGCTGGAACGCCTTCCTGCTGACCGCGCGGCGGGCGATGGAGGAAAGCAAGGCAGCCGGCGGCGTTTCCGAAATCAGCTCGGTGCTGAAGAAGCTCGGCACCAAGCTCAGCCAGGAACGCAGCGAGCTGCTGATCGAGATCAAGGGATTGCAGGGGCTCGGCTGGGAAGGGGATGGCTTCGACGGGCCCGAGCTGGAGGCGGTGCGCGGCTGGCTCTTCGGCAAGGCCACCACGATCTACGGCGGTTCGACCGAGATCCAGAACAACATCATCGCCAAGCGCGTGCTCGGCATGCTGGACCATCAGTAAGAGGGGCGCGGAAACATGGCCATTCTGAGCGAAGAACAGGAAATGCTGCGCGACATGGCGCGCGACTGGGCGACCAACGAAAGCCCGGTCACCGCCTTTCGAAAGATCCGCGACAGCGGCGAGAGCTTCGACCGCGCGGCTTGGAAAACCATGGCCGAGATGGGCTGGACGGGGGTAGTCATTCCCGAATCGTATGGCGGATCGGACTTCGGCTGGCTGTCGATGGGGCTGGTGGTGGAGGAACTCGGCAAGACGCTGACCGCGAGCCCGCTGGTGGCGAGCACCGTGGCGGCGAGCGCGATCATCCTTGGCGGCTCGAAGGAGCAGAAGGCGAAGTGGTTGCCCGGCATCGCCAGCGGTGCGGTGATCGCGACGCTAGCGGTCGACGAGGGGCCACGCCACGATGGGACGGCGCTGTCGGCCAGCGTGTCGGGCGGCAAGCTCTCCGGCACCAAAGCCTTCGTGGCGGAGGCGGAAGCGGCGGATCTGTTCGTGGTCGCGGCGGGGGACGGGCTCTATCTTGTCGAGAAAGGTGACGGCGTGTCGGTGGCGCCGCGCAAGCTGGTCGACCGGCGCGGGTTCGGTGAGGTGACATTCGACGACGTGGCGGCGGACAAGCTGGCGGGCGGCGGCGATACGCTGCTGGACGACGTGCTCGACCGGGCGCGCATCCTCGCGTCGGCAGAGATGCTCGGCATGGCGCAACAGGTCTTCGACGTGACCCTCGCCTATCTGAAGCAGCGCGTGCAGTTCAACCAGGTGCTGGCGAGCTTCCAGGCCTTGCAGCACCGCATGGCGGACCTGTTTGCCGATCTCGCCATGATGCGCAGCGCGCTGGAGGGCGGTCTGCAGGCGCTCGACAGCGGTTTCGGCATTGCCCGCGCCGCCTGTGTCGCCAAGGCAGAAGCCAACCGCGTGCTCCACAAGATCTCGAACGAGGGCATCCAGCTTCACGGCGGCATCGGGATGACCGACGAATACGACGTCGGCTTCTACCTGAAGCGCGCGCGCGTGCTGGAGGCGCAGTGGGGCAACGGCACCTTCCTCAAGGATCGCTTCGCCGCCCTGGCGGGGTACTGATGGCACGCGGCGCGGAGATGGAGCTGACCGATCCGAAGGTACTCGGCTTCGATGCCGCGCGTCTCGCCCGGATCGACGCGTTCCTGGACGAGCATTACGTCGGCCCAGGCAGATTGCCCTTCGTGCAGGTGCTGGTAGGGCGCGATGGGCAGCCGGTTCATAGGTGCAACCTCGGTACGATGCGCGCGGACGGAACACCGATCCGTGAGGATGCGCTGGTGCGAATCGCCAGCATGACCAAGCCCGTCACCTCGATCGCCTTCATGCAGCTGGTCGAGCAGGGACGCGTCGCGCTCGACGATCCGGTGGGGCGGATACTCCCGGAGCTGGCGAATGCCGGTGTCTATGCCGGCGGCGGCGGTGCAGTGCCTTTCGCGCCGGCGACACCCACCCATCCAATCCGCTTCGTCGACCTGCTGACGCATATGTCGGGGCTTACATATGGCTTGCAGAACCGCAGCAGTGTCGATGCAGCCTACCGCGCAGTCGAGTTCGATTTCGCGCGCGAGCATCACAGCAGCGACGAATATATGGCGCATCTCGGTAAGCTGCCGCTCGAGTTCGCGCCGGGGACGGGGTGGAACTACTCGGTCGCCACCGACGTGCTGGGCGTTGCCGTCGAGCGGCTCAGCGGGATGCGGCTGGGCGAGTATTTCGAAAAGCATATCTTCAAGCCGCTGGGCATGGCGGATACCGGCTTCGGAGTGGCGTCAGGGCAGGATGCGCGGCTCGCCGACGCCTGGGCCTACCAGCCGGGGAAAGCCCCGAAACTCGCCGACCGGGGCGCGACCAGCAAGCTGCTCGGACCGGCGAAGTTTCACAGTGGCGGGGGCGGGCTGATTGGGACGATGGCGGACTATCACCGGTTCGCCACCATGCTGCTGAATCGCGGTGCTCTCGACGGGGTTCGGATCATCGCGCCCAAGACGCTCGACCTGATGACACGCAATTTCCTCCCCGGCGGGGCGGACCTAGCCAGCGTCAGCCGCAGCCTTTTCTCGGAAAGCACCAGCGCCGGCTCCGGCTTCGGGCTGGGATTTGCGATGGTGATCGACCCGGCGAAAACGCTGATGCCGGCGAGCAGGGGCGAGTTCTACTGGGGCGGCGCCTATTCGACCGCCTTCTTCGTCGATCCGCTCGAAGGGGTGACGATGGTCTTCATGACCCAGCTCTACCCCAGCAGCGCCTATCCTGTACGGCGCCAGCTGAAGACGATGATCTACGCGGCGTTGATGGAGAGCCGGGCCTAGGCTGTACCGACATTCAGCCCTGACGGCCTGCAAATGGCGGTTTTCGGCTCGCCATCATCTGAATGTCGATACAGCCTAGCTCAGCCGAGGAGCGAGCGGAGCGCCCATGTCAGCAGGGCAATCGTCGCGACGCTGAGCGCCCAGAAGGCGACAATCCATGCGACGCGCTGCCAGACTGGCAGCAAATCGATGTCGGATTGATTGCGCAGCTCTTCGGCCATGATGCTTCCCGCTGTGTAAATGCCCTTACGGACCATATAGTCGGCGAAGCTGGCCCAAACCGCGCCGATTTTGCGACAAAGCGATACATGGTTAACGCAACTGTAAAAATCAAGCGTATTTGGCGGCTGGCGTGGCGGCACTCCACTGCAAATTGCTCGGTATCGGATGTTTGCCAGGCGGCCAGGTCACGACCGGAAAGCCGGTGGAACAGGCCGCGGTTCGCTCCCGGGATGTTGAACTCCCAGCCGAACCTGGCCTGGCGGACAGAACGGAACGCGGTGACGATGGCCTCGAGGTCGTAGCCATCCTAAGGCAGCAGCAAGGCGACCTGCCGGTGGCTCGGACATTGAATCGATTCCCCCCGTTTTTTCGCGGGCCAGACTAGGCTAGCGCACTTGCAACGTGATCAAGCGCAGCGGCATCCGCGCCCCGGCCCGCCCTGACGACGACTGCCAAGGAGATCGATCAATGCTCGAACATGTGCCCGAGTGGCTCGGCAAGGCGCTGCGCACATTGCGCGCCGGGCACGGCAAGCTCGCCGTCGCGAGGCTGGGGGGTGCAGACGCGCTCCACGCCGCCGGCTTCCGGTTGCAGAGCGCGGCCTTCGTCGATGGCGAGGCGCTCGACCCGATGTTCACCGCCGACGAGGAGGATGCCTGCGCTCCGCCGCTCGAATGGAGCGCGCCGCCCCCGGGCACGAAAGCGCTGGCGCTGATTGTCGAGGATCCGGATGCGCCCACGCCCGAACCCTTCGTCCACTGGCTCGGCTGGGGCATGGAGCCGCGTGCCGGCAAGCTGTTCGAGGGCGAGGATCCGCCAGTGATGGGGCAGAATTCCTATCTCAAGACCGAATGGCTCGCCCCCGACCCGCCGAGAGGGCACGGTAAGCACGACTATGTGTTCCAGCTATTCGCGCTCGACGTGCCGCTGGAGCTGGGCGCGGGAAGCGGGCGCGATGCGTTCATGGACGAGGCCGAGGGCCATGTCCTGGGCGTCGCGGTGCTGACCGGGACTTACGAGCGGCGCTGAGCGCGCAGAGCCGGGCGAGCAGCGCCGGACCCGGCTCCCCACTCGCCTCCTCAGCCCCGATACGCGCGACCTTAGAAGATCTCGAAGAGGCCCGCCGCGCCCATGCCGCCGCCGACGCACATCGTAACGACGCCGTATTTCGCGCCCATCCGCTTTCCTTCGAGCAGAACATGGCCGGTGCAGCGCGCGCCGGTCATGCCATAGGGGTGACCGATCGAGATCGAGCCGCCGTTGACATTGAGCAGCTCGTTGGGGATGCCCAGCTTGTCGCGGCAGTAGAGCACCTGCACCGCGAAGGCCTCGTTCAGCTCCCAGATGCCGATATCGTCGATCTTGAGGCCGAAACGCTCGAGCAGCTTGGGGATTGCATAGACGGGACCGATGCCCATCTCGTCGGGTTCGGTGCCCGCCACCGCCATGCCGATATAGCGGCCGAGCGGTTCGAGCCCGCGCTTCTCGGCAAGGCTTGCTTCCATCAGGATGCTGGCGCTGGAGCCGTCGGAAAGCTGGCTGGCGTTGCCCGCGGTGATCGTGGTGCCTTCGCCCATGACGGGCTTCAACGAGGCGAGGCCTTCCAGCGTCGTGTCGGCGCGGTTGCCTTCGTCCTTGGCGATGGCGACCTCCTTGTCGGAGACTGCGCCGGTTGCCTTGTCCTGCACCTTCATGGTGACGGTGACGGGCACGATCTCGGCATCGAACTTGCCCGCGGCCTGCGCTGCGGCGGTGCGCTGCTGGCTCTGGAGGGCGTATTCGTCCTGCGCCTCGCGGCTGATGCCGTAGCGCTGAGCCACGGTCTCGGCGGTCTGGAGCATCGGCATGTAGATCGCCGGGTGCATTTCCATCAGCGAGCGATCCGGCTGCACGCGCATCTCGGCGGTCTGGACGAGGCTGATCGATTCCTGCCCGCCGGCGGCGACCACGTCCATGCGGTCGATCACGATCTGCTTGGCGGCGGTGGCGATGGTCATCAGGCCGCTCGAGCACTGGCGGTCGATGGTCATGCCGCTGGTGGTGATCGGGCACCCGGCGCGTAGCGCGACCTGGCGGCCGAGATTGCCCGCCTGCGCGCCCTGCTGGAGCGCGGCGCCCCACAGCACGTCATCGACCTCTGCCGGGTCGATCCCGGCACGCTCCATCGCCGGCTTGAGCGAATAGCTGCCCAGCGTCGCCCCGGCGGTGGCATTGAAGGCGCCCTTGTAGGCGCGGCCGATGGCGGTGCGGGCGGTGGAAACGATAACGGCGTCGCGGGTCATGGGTAATTCCTGGGTTGGCACTTGGGCTTCGACAAGCTCAGCCTGAGCGGACTATGTATTGGTAACGCGACACCCGCTCATCCTGAGCCTGTCGAAGGATGTCGCATCGACGTTCAAACGAAGAACTGGCTCATCCACTCGGCGATCAGGGCGGGCTTGTTCTCGCCTTCGATCTCGATGGTGGTCTCCATCGTCTCCTGCCACTGGCCGGGGCGCTTCTCCACCAGTTCGAGCAGCTTGAAGTGCGCGCGCACCCGCTTGCCGGACTTCACCGGAGCGAGGAAGCGAACCTTGTTGCCGCCGTAGTTGACGCCCATCTTCACGCCGTCGGGGCGCGGGCAGTCGCTGTTCTGGCGCAGCACCGGGATAAGCGATAGGGTGAGGAAGCCATGCGCGATGGTGGTGCCGAACGGCGTCATCTTCGCCATTTCGGGATTGACGTGGATGAACTGGTGGTCGCCGGTCGCTTCGGCAAACTGGTTGATCCGCTCCTGACTGACCTCGAACCATTCGCTGCTGCCGATCGTTTCTCCGGCCTTGGCTGCCAATTCCTGCGGTGACATCTGTCTCTCCTCTGGTCGGTGCGGCGGCTTCATGGCGCAGTCGGCAGGGCCGCGCAATGCCCGCGGCCTTGCCGCTACGGCACCGTAGCGGCCGCGCGGGCAGGGGCTTTGGCAGTGTCCGTGGCGGGCGCGAATCGCCGACCGGACGCGCCCGCTTGCCCGCACCAGCGCGCTTGGCCATAACATGGTTTGAAAGCGCCGGCGCATACGGGATTCGCGCGAAAATCGCCGGCATGAAGACGGGGACAGCAACGAAACGGCATGGCGCAGCGACGCCCCATCTCCTCTCACCCGGTATTCGTGCCGGCGCTCGCGCTGTGGTTTGCGGCGCTCTTCGGTCTCGCGGTGGCAGTGCTGCCGACGCGCGTACTCGCAGGGCTGGGCGTCGGCCCGATCGCTATCAGCGTTGCAGCTGCGCTCGTCGGGGCTGGTCTTGGCTGGGTCATCGCGAGGGCCATCCAGCGCCGCAGCCGGACCGATCCTCGCCCGGTGTACGACGAGGCCGAGGCCGTCTTCGAGGCGCCGCGGCCAGAGGCGCCCGCCC
>JAJYQP010000091.1 GCA_021794525.1 Pseudomonadota bacterium
ATCTACTTGGCGCGGTGCCCTGCTTCCTGCTCCGCCATGCCCGCGATCTCGGCCGCGTGCGGTCCGCGATCGCCCAGCACAGCGAGCTGGCCGGCATAGATGCGAGTCGCGCCGAACTCGCCGGCCTGGTCGACTCGGATCATGCGCGCAATGTCGGGGCGGGTCATGCGCGCCGCCCCTTCGCCAGCAGGACCAGCGCGGCAAGGCCGCCCGCAAGGCTGATCAGGAAATTGTAACCGGCGAGCGAAATGCCGAAGAGCCGCCATTGCGCCTCGTCGCAGCTGATCATCGGGGTGTTCATGATCGCCTCCAGCGGATTGGCCCCGGGCGCCGTGGGCACGATACGCGCGCAATTGGTTATCCCCTGCCACCACTTGTACTCGACGCCGGCGTGAAAGCCCCCGACCGCCGCCGACACCAGGATCGCGAGCGCCGCCAGCGCGATCCACAATCGCGCCGGGCGGACGGCGAAGGCGAGCGCCGCCAGCGCGACCGCGGCGAAATGCGGATAGCGCTGCCACCAGCACATCTCGCATGGATAAAGCGCGAAGCCATATTCCGAGACATAGGCGCCCAGCAGCAGTGCCGCAGGCACCACCAGCACGATCCAGCGCGCCGCCTTTTCGGGGGCGCTCAGCACGGCGTTACTTCTTTCGGGCGAGCGCAAGCGTCTGGGTCCGGCGTAACGTGTCGGCGGCGTAGCTCAGCTGGAAATCGGTAATCCCCTTCGCCTTCAGCTCCTCGGCCGTTACCTTGAAGCGCGGATCCTCGGCCTTGTCGGCCTCCAGCTGGTCGTCCTTGAGGCTGGCCTCGTTGATGAGATGTCCGCGCAGATCCGATTCGCGCAGGAGCATCTTCGCGCGCTTGGCGAGGTCGGGGTCGGAGAGCTGAGGCACACGGATGTCGGGGGTGATGCCGCCTTCCTGCACCGAATGGCCCGAGGGCGTGTAATAGCGCGCCGTTGTCAGCTTCAGCGCGGCATCGCGACCCAGCGGCAGCAGCGTCTGCACGCTGCCCTTGCCGAAGCTCTTCTCGCCCATGATCACCGCGCGGCGGTGATCCTGCAGCGCACCGGCGACGATTTCGGACGCGGAGGCCGAGCCTTCGTCGATCAGCACCACCAGCGGCAGGCCCTTCGCCATGTCGCCGCGGAACACGCTCTCGGCATCATAGGCCTGCGATTCGCCGCGGGCGCGGCCACGCTGCGAGACGATCCGGCCGTCGCTGAGGAACAGGTCCGCAAGCGCCACAGCTTCGTCGAGCGAGCCGCCCGGGTTCCGCCGCAGGTCGAGCACCAGCCCCGAAAGCTTGCCGCCGGATTTTACCTTCAGCCCCTCGAACGCGGCAAAGACGTCGCTGCCGACATCGCGCGAGAACTCGTTGACCGAGATATGGCCGACATTGCCCGGAAGCAGTTCCGAGGTGACCGGCTCCAGCTCGATGACCCCGCGGGTGACCGAAACGTCGAACGGCTCATCCCGGCCCGAGCGGTAGATCGTCAGCTTGATCGCCGTCCCCGCCTTGCCGCGCATCTGCGCGACGGCATCGTCCAGCTCGCCGCCGTAGATCAGCTTGCCGTCCAGGTGTGTGATGTAATCGCCCGCCTTGATCCCGACCTTGTCCGCCGGGCTGCCCTTGAACGGCGAGATGACCTTCACCGCGCCATCCTCCATCACGACCGACAGACCGAGGCCCGAGTAATTGCCGTCGATCATGGTCTCGAGCCGCTGCAGGTCGCTGCCGTCGAGATAGGCGGAGTGCGGGTCCAGCGCGCCGAGCATGCCGCTGATCGCGCCCTTGATCAGCACGTCATCGCTCACCGGCTCGACGTAGCTGGCCTTGATGCGTTCGTAGACGGCCATGAGCTTGGCGAATTGCGGCCCGGCGCGGCCATCGACCTGGGCAAGGCCGGCGGTAGTCGCGGGAACGAGCGCCAGCGCGCCGATCAGGGCGGCGCCGCGCGCAAGGCTGTTGAACGTCATGTCGCGGGTAAGGCTCCCATCATTCGGGCACAGTTTAGGCCCTCGCGGGCATCATTTCCATAGCAGGATTGCAGAGGCCTTAATGCAGGCGGCCTCAACGCACATAATCGCGCGCCGGCACCCGCGCGCCGCCGCGCCGGAGCTCGAACCCGACCAAGGGGTCCTGCCCGCGCGCCTGGCCGAGCGGCGAGCCGGCGACGACCGTCTGGCCGACCGCGACCTGAACCGCGCCGAGCCCGGTGAGGAGGCTCGTCCAACCGTCCGCGTGTTCGACGATCACGATGCTCCCGTATCCGCGATAGGGGCCTGCGAAGGCAATGCGCCCCGGCGCGGGCGCGACGACCAGTGCGCCGGGCGAGGCGAGATAGCTCAGCGCAGCGGAGCGAGCTGGCTGGTCCGCATCCACACGTCCGGCAACGGGAGCGCGGAACAGCGCTGCCCCGGCAGGCGTCGGCGTCCTGGCAGTCGCGGGAACCTGACGGTTCGCCGCCCTTAACCTCTGCACCAGCGAGGACAGGCTGCGCGCCTGCTCGCCCATCGCATAGGCCCGCGCGGCTTCCTGGTCGGCGGCTCCCGCCGCGCGGCGCGCCTTGAGCCGTTCTGCGGCGGAGGCGGCGGCGAGCTCGGCCCTCCGCTGCTCCAGCTCGCCTTGTTGCGCGCGGCGCTGGCGAGCCAGCGCGCGGGCGTCGGCCTCCAGCGCCTGCGCTTCCACGACGGCCGTGCGGAGCGATTGCGTGCGAGCGCGAATTTGTGGCGTCACCGCGGCGACGACTGCGCGCAGCCTTACCGTATCCTCGATCGATCCGGGTCGCAGCAGCGCCAGCACGGGCGGGCGGCTAGCCATCGTCTGGAGGCCGGCCATCAGGCCGGTGAGGGGTGCCCGCTCACGGCCGAGGCGCTGCTGGAGTTGCTGTCGCCGCTCTGCGACCAGAACGAGCGAGGCTTGTGCCGCCGCAACCGATGCTTCCGCCTGCTGGACCCGCGCGGCGAGCGCGGCGGCGGCAAGCGTGGCGCGGGTTTCGGCTGCGGTGGCCGCTTTCGATTCCCGCTCGAGCTCGGCGGAGCGTTCGCGCGCCCGCGCTGCCTGTTCGCGGGCCAGTGTCAGCGCATTCGAGGCGGCGAGCGGGTCGGTGCCCTGCGCCGAATGCGGCAGCGTGCCCGACACGGCTACGCTGAGAGCCGTGCATATCATACCGCCAAGAAGCCGGGTGATCCTCATCGCCCGCTCTGTGCCCCAGCTTCAGCTGCGATGGTAGGGGTGGCCGGCAAGAATGCTGGTAGCGCGGTAAAGCTGTTCCGCCAGCATCGCGCGCGCCATGAGATGCGGCCAGGTCGCCCGCCCGAAGGCGAGCAGCAGGTCGGCCGCCGCCCGCTCCGCCGGGTCATGGCCGTCCGCCGCGCCGATCATGAAGCGCGCCTCCCGCACGCCGTCGTCGCGCCAGCGGCCCAGGATCGCGGCAAGCTCTTCCGAGGACAGATCGCGCCCGCGCTCGTCGAGCAGCACCAGCCGCGACTGCGGCACCGGGTCGGGCAGCTTGCCCCCGCTGTCGGGCAATTCGGTGAAATGGACGGGCCAGCCGATGCGCTTCTCGTAACGGGCGACGATTTCGGCCTCGGGCGAGCGGGCAATCTTTCCACGGGCGATAACGTGCAGGAGCATTTTTGTTGGGCCTCAAGCGCCGACAGCCGCATCCCCGGCCTTGGCTATCCTCGCTCACACGGCCTGCGGCCGCGTCGCTGCGGGCGGCCGGGCGGCGCTGCGCGCCTTGGGTCTGGCTTACGCAGTACCTGCAACGGGCGGCGCGTCGCCGAAGGCCCACATCCGCTCGAGGTTGTAGAAGCTGCGAACTTCCGGACGGAAGATGTGGATCACTACGTCTCCGGCGTCGA
>JAJYQP010000090.1 GCA_021794525.1 Pseudomonadota bacterium
TGTCGTCGTCGACAGCGGGTTGGCGCGCCATGCCGAATACGACCGGGCCGCCGGGACCACCCATCTGGTTACGCAGCGGGCAAGCCAGGCCGCGGCAGCGCAGCGGGCGGGCCGTGCGGCGCGACAGGGTCCCGGGACCGCTTATCGCCTGTGGGAGGAAGCGGCCCACGCCGGTCGCCCGCAATTCGATCCGCCTGAAATCGTCACTGCCGATCTCGGCCCGCTGGTGCTCAGAACCGCACAATGGGGCAGCGCGGACCCGGCGGCGCTGCGCTGGCTCGACGCGCCGCCGAACGCCTCGGTGGCGGCAGCGCGCGGGCAGTTGCAGGCGCTGGGTGCGCTGGATGGCGCCGGGCGGATTACCGAGCGGGGGCGGGCGCTGGCCGCGCTCCCGCTCGATCCGCAGGCGGCGGCGATAGTGCTTTTCGGGGCGGAGCACGGTGCCGGAGACACTGCCGCGCGGCTCGCCCTCTTGCTGCAGGAGCGGGGGCTTGGCGGTCGCGGGGAAGATCTCGAGGCGCGGTTGGCGCGATGGAATGCGGATCGCTCGCCGCGCGCCGAGGCAAGCCGCAAGCTTGCCGCCGGTTGGGCGCGCAAGGCCGGCGGGCGTGGGGCGGGCGGTGCTGTGCCGCTCGGCGTGCTGCTTGCGGCGGGTCGGCCCGATTTCGTTGCGAGACGGCGCGATGCGAGCGGCGAGAACTGGCTCACCGCGGGCGGGCGCGGCTTCGTGCTCGATCCCGCCTCGCCGCTGGCGCGCAGCGACTTCCTCGTAATCGGTGATGCGCAGGGGCAGGCGAAGGGCGCGCGGATCACCGCCGCCGCGCCGCTGGCCGAAGCCGATCTCGAGCGTTGGCTGGGCGATCGGATCGAGCGGCGCAGCGTCCTCAACTGGACCGGCGAGCGGGTCGAGGCGCGGCTGGAGCGAAGGCTGGGCGCGATCACGCTCGCCAGCGGGCCGGATGCGCAGCCGGACGCCGCGGCGGTCCAGGCGCTATTGCTGGACAAGGCTGTGGACAGCTTGGGGAAACTGCTTCCTCGCGACCTCATGGCTCGCGCGCGTTTTGCTCGCATCGTGGAGTTGCACGAGGTCGAGTTGCGCGAAACTGCGCGGCTCTGGCTCGCCCCTTTGCTCGCGGGCCGCCGCGAGCTGGAGATTTCGCGCGGCAGACTGGTCGAGGCCCTGCTGGGCCTGCTCGACTGGGACAGCCGCCAGCGGCTCGACCGCCTCGCCCCGCGCGAATTTGTCTCGCCTGCAGGCACACATCATGCCATCGACTACGATGGCGACGACGCGCCGAGCGTGGAAGCGCGGGTGCAGGCAATGTTCGGGCTCGACCGGCACCCGATGGTGGGTGATACGCCACTGCTGCTCAAGCTGACCAGCCCCGCAGGTCGACCGATCCAGGCGACGCGCGACCTTCCCGGTTTCTGGCGCGGCAGCTGGGCGGACGTAAGGAAGGACATGAAGGGCCGCTATCCCAAGCATCGCTGGCCCGACGAGCCCTGGACCGAAGCGCCGAGCCTGAAGACCAAGAATGCGTTCAATCGGTAGCCCCAGGCACCGGCGGCCGCCTCCGCGGCCTTGGCTTTCCTCGCTCATGCAACCATCCGGTCGTATCGCTGCGGGCGCCCTTTCGGGCTTGCGGCGTTCTTCGAACACCGGATGAAGGCATATTGCTTTCGCAATGTCGTTCGTCGAAAGCGAACAGATGGCAGCGAGAATCTATCAACGACCGAAGAACGCCATGCAGTCGGGCAAGGCGCTCACAGACCAGTGGATCCTCGAGTTCGAGCAGTCGGAGGCGCGGCGTCCCGATCCGCTGATGGGCTGGACCGGCAGCGGCGATACACAGGCGCAGGTCCGGCTCACCTTCCCGGACAAGGATGCGGCCAAGGCCTATGCCGAGAAATACGGCATCGTCGCGCGCGTCCACGCGACCCCGCCGAAGACGTTGAAGCTCCAGGCCTATGCGGATAATTTCAGGTAATCTTTTGCGCCCCCAGGCGCCGGGCGGGGCGCGTCCGCTTCCCTTGGCTTCCTCGTACCAGCTCGGGCGGTCGTTCGGCCTTGCGATCCTTCGGATCGTTGCGGCGCGATTATCTTGATTAACGTCGGAACTACCGCCATATGCCCGCCCGGGAGTCGGTCGGACGCTTGCGTCCGCCAACCTGGTCAGGTCCGGAAGGAAGCAGCCACAACGGGTTGCGGCGGGTCGGCCGGCTCCTTCCTTTCCCACAGCTGAGCGCATGACTTTTGGGGCGGCAGCTTCTACCTCGGACATCATGGGCGATTCCCCCGACAATCCCGACGGCCTTCCCTGGGCGACCGAGCCCGAGGATCGCGCGCCGACCTCTGCCGAGCTGGAAGCGGCGGGACAGGATTCGATGTTCGGTGATGCGTCGTCAGCGCATGTTCCCTCGTCCGCGCCCGCACCGGCTCCCAACTCCGTTCCGGTCGAAGCCAAATCCGCCGGCCAGCCCTATCGCGTGCTCGCGCGAAAATATCGCCCGCGTACCTTTTCCGAGCTGCTTGGCCAGGACGCGATGGTGCGCACGCTCGGCAATGCCATCCAGCGCGATCGGTTGGCCCATGCCTTCCTGATGACCGGTGTGCGCGGGGTCGGCAAGACCAGCACCGCGCGCCTCATCGCGAAGGCGCTCAATTGCATTGGGCTGGACGGGCAAGGCGGGCCCACGATCGATCCTTGCGGCGTGTGCGAGCCATGCACCGCTATCGCAGAGGGGCGCCATATCGACGTGATCGAGATGGACGCCGCCAGCCACACCGGCATTGACGACGTGCGCGAGATCATCGAGGCGGTGCGCTACGCGGCGGTCTCCGCCCGCTACAAGATCTACATCATCGACGAGGCGCATATGCTCTCGAAGCAGGCCTGGAACGGCCTGCTCAAGACTCTCGAAGAGCCGCCACCGCACGTGAAGTTCCTGTTCGCGACGACCGAGGTCGACAAGCTCCTCGTCACCATTCTCAGCCGGACCCAGCGTTTCGATCTGCGGCGGATTCCGGCGGACATGCTGGCCGACCATTTCACCGCGATCTGCGGGAAGGAGAACGTCGAGGCTGAGACAGAGGCACTCCGGCTTATTGCCGCCGCCGCCGAGGGGTCGGTGCGCGACGGGCTCTCGATCCTCGACCAGGCGATCGCCCACGCCGACCTCGCGGACGAAGGGGCGGGCGGCGTGCCGTGGGTGACGGCGGACAAGGTGCGCGAGATGCTCGGCCTCGCCGACAAGGGTGCGCGACGGCGGATGCTCGGCCAGCTGCTGGAGGGCGATGCGAAGGCGTTGCTATCCTCGCTCGACGAGCAATATGCGCTCGGGGTCGAGCCGCTGGCCCTGATGCGCTCGCTGATGGATCTCGTGCACCGGATCACGGTCGCGCAGATCGGTGGCGAGGCCGATGCGCCCGGTGCCGACGAGCGGGCCGAGCTGCTCGAATGGACGCAACGCCTGTCTGCCGGAGAGCTGCACCGCCTCTGGCAACTGCTGCTCAAGGGACACGAGGAGGTGCGCGATGCGCCCGATCCGCTCGTTGCCGCGCGCATGGCGCTGCTGCGGGCGCTGCACGCGTCGCAGCTTCCCGATCCCGGCAAGCTCGCGAAGAAGCTGGAGGACATGGCCGCCGCAGCACCCGCCGCGCCGCCGACCGGGCAGGCGGCGCCTGCTGCCGAGGTGCCGCGCGCGCTCGACTTCGCCAGCCTCGTGCAGGACGTCGAGAAGCGCGGCCATCCACTGGCTGCCAGCATCATGAAGCTGCAATTGCGACCCG
>JAJYQP010000025.1 GCA_021794525.1 Pseudomonadota bacterium
GAGCTTGAAGGCGAGCCAGCTCTCGACCGTCCCGAAGGCCAGCCGCCCGCCCTGCGCCGCAGCGCGCACCTGCCCGTCGTTGTCGAGCAGCCAGCGCATCTTGGTGGCGGAGAAATAGGGGTCGAGGAGCAGGCCGGTCGCTCCCTGCACTTGCCCCTCGTGCCCGGCTTCCTTCAGCCCCGCGCAGAAATCAGCCGTACGGCGATCCTGCCACACGATCGCGCGGGCGAGCGGTTCGCCGGTCGCACGGTCCCATGCCACCACGGTCTCGCGCTGGTTGGTGATCCCGATGGCGGCAATGGCCCCCGCCTCCTCGCCCACCGCCTCGCGCGCGCAGGCGAGGGTGCGGGTCCAGATTTCGGCGGCGTCGTGCTCCACCCAGCCGGGCTGCGGGTAGTGCTGCGTCAGCTCCGCCTGCGCGACCTTCAGCAGCGCGCCATCGGCGGCGAAAACCATCGCCCGCGTCGAGGTGGTGCCCGCGTCGATGACTAGGATTCGCTCTCCCATAAGCGCTCTCTATCCGTTCGTGTCGAGCGAAGTCGAGACGCCATTGCCAAACCACCTCTCGACTTCGCTAGAGGCGAACGGGTAAGCTGGGATGTGGCGACAATTCCTCCCAAACCCTGGCCGACCGGCACCGCCGAGCAGATCGAGCCGCTGGTGCGGCGCGTGCTGGCCCCCAACCCCTCGCCCTTCACCTATACCGGCACGCAGACCTATATCGTGGGGCTGGGCCCAGGAAGCGGTGGGGGCTGCGCGGTGATCGATCCCGGCCCGGCCGAGCAAGCCCATTTCGATGCGCTGGAGGCGGCCATCGGCGGCGAGCATGTGGTCGCGATCCTATGCACCCACACCCACCGCGACCATTCGCCCGCCTCGCGCGAGCTGGCCCGCCGCACCGGCGCGCCGATTGTCGGCTGCGCCCCGCTCGCCTTCGATACCGCAGGCCCGCGCGCCGACGAGGGTTTCGACCCCGATTACGAGCCGACCCGCGTGCTCGCGGACGGCGAGGCGATGACCGGCCCCGGCTGGACGCTGCGAGCGGTTGCGACCCCCGGCCACGTCTCCAACCACCTCTGCTTCGCGCTGGAGGAGAGCGGGGCGCTGTTCACCGGCGATCACGTGATGGGCTGGTCCACCAGCGTCGTGGTCCCGCCCGATGGCGACATGGGCGCCTATATGCAGAGCCTCGAGAAGCTCTACGCCCGCGAGCAGGACCGCATCTACTACCCCGCGCACGGCCCCGCGGTCGACAGGCCGCGCCAGCTGGTGCGCGGGATGATCGGCCACCGCCGCCAGCGCGAGAACCAGATCCTGCGGCTGCTGGGCGAAGCGGAGAGCGGGCGCAGCGTGGAGGCGCTGGTGCCGCTGATGTACAAGGGCCTCGACCCGCGGCTGGTGAAGGCGGCGGGGCTCTCGGTCCTCGCGCACCTGATCGATCTGGAACGCCGCGGGCTGGTCGTCCGTTCGGAAGAGATATGGCGGAGGAACTGACCCAGCAGCAACGCCCTGAGGTGGAAACGCAGGTGGGCCGCGCATACAATCTCGCCCGCGTGCAGGCGGTGCCGTGGATGATCGTCATCGGCCTCCTCGCGCTGACCGCATGGCTCGGCTGGCGGGCGTTCTTCTACAAGGAGGAAGGCGACCCGGTCGGCAGCGCCATGCTGGCCTTCAGCAAGCAGAACACGCTGACAGTGTTTTCCAGCCGTTTCGAGGTGGTGGCGGAGAGCACCAACGCACAGGGTGTGCTCGGCATCGACCTCCTCAAGAGCCGACAGGCGGCGATCATCCCGGCGACGGTGGAGTACCGGCTCGACCTCGCCAATATGGACCGCGACCGTTTCCGCTGGGACGACGGCTCGCAGACGCTGTTCGTCGCGCTGCCGGTGCTTCGCATCTCGCGGCCCAATCTCGACGAGGCGCAGGCCAAGACCTTTACCGAAGGAAATTTCGTCACCGGCTCGGCCGCGCAGGCGCTGGCCAAGAACAATTCCGCGCAGGCCGAACGCAGGGCCAGTGCGTTCGCCAAGAACCCGGAGGTGCTCGCGCTCGCCCGGCAGGCGGCGAAGGACGCGGTGCGGCAGAACCTTGCCATCCCCTTGCAGGTCGCCGGCTACAAGGACGCAAAGGTGGTGGTGCGCTTCGACGGGGAGAAGCCCGCGTCCTGACCCATTGAGCGACGCGCGACTTGCGGCTATTTATCCCCGGGTTGCCTTTGGGGGAGGGTTCCAGAATGGCTACTGCCGCAATTCACGAGCCGCCGGCGCGCATTTTGCCGCCGAGCGAGAACCGGTTTTTCGCGCGGCTGGCAATTGCCATGGCGATCGTGGTAATCGCAGGTTTCTCGTTCCAGCTGGCAATGGGCCGGTCAACCTTTGCCTCGCCGCTCCGCGTCCATGTCCACGCGGTGGCGTTCATGGGCTGGATCGCGTTGTTCGTAGCGCAGAGCAACTTCGCCTCGCGCGGATCGATGGACCTCCATCGGAAGCTGGGCTGGTTCTCGATCGCCTGGATCGCGCTGATGCTGGTCGCGGCAATTTGGGTAATCGTGATGATGGTGCGCAACGCAACCGTGCCGTTCTTTTTCCCGCCCCAGGTCTTTCTCATCAACGATCCGATGGTCCTGGTGGTCTTCGCGGGTTTGACCGGGTGGGCAATCGCCAAACGCCGCCAGACCGAGTGGCACGCGAGGCTACACGTTTGCGCGATGGCTGTGCTGATCGCACCGGCTTTCGGCCGTCTGCTGCCGCTGCCTTTGCTGGTCCCCTATGCGTTCGAGGCCGCCGCCCTTCCCGGGCTCGCCTTTCCGATCATTGGAATGGTCCACGACAAGCGGCGACGCAATCGCATCCATCCGGCCTGGCTTTGGGGCACGGCGGTGCTGCTCGCGAATATTGCCGTTAGCCACGCAATCGCCTACTCCGCGGTGGGGGCGGCGATCTATCAAGCTGTGACCGACGGCTCGCCGGGCGCGGCGGTCGATCCGCTCGGCTACCCGCCGCCACCGCAGGGGCCGCTGATGACCGGGCGCTGACGGAACCGGCTCGCCAAGCGGACCGTTGGCCCTATAAGCGCCACTCTTGCGGCCAAACGGGACCGACCATGAGCATCGAGACCAAGCTACCCACCGGCACCGAGCTGCGCGTGGAGATCGACCGCCTCCGCAAGGAGCGCAACGCGGTCATCCTGGCGCACTACTACCAGAAGCCCGAGATCCAGGATCTCGCCGATTTCGTCGGCGACAGCCTCGAACTCAGCCGCCAGGCCGCGGAAACCGATGCCGACGTGATCGCCTTCTGCGGGGTCAAGTTCATGGCCGACACCGCCAAGATCCTCAGCCCCCAGAAGATCGTCGTGCTGCCCGACATGGATGCCGGCTGCAGCCTGGAGGACAGCTGCCCGCCGCAGAAGTTCAAAGCCTTCCGCGAGGCGCATCCCGATCACATCGCGCTGACCTACATCAACTGCTCGACGGAGGTGAAGGCGCTCTCCGACATCATCGTCACCTCGTCGAGCGCCGAGACTATCATCAGCCAGATCCCGCCCGAGCAGAAGATCATCTTCGGGCCCGACCGGCATCTGGGCGGCTATCTCAGCCGCAAGTTCAACCGCGAGATGCTGCTGTGGCCGGGGGTGTGCATCGTGCACGAGGCTTTCAGCGAGGCCGAGCTGCTGAAGCTCAAGGCCCAGCACCCCGGAGCGCCCGTGGCCGCGCATCCGGAATGCCCGCCCGCGATCATCGACCACGCCGATTATGTCGGCTCGACCAGCGGCATCCTCCAGTTCGCCAAGACCTTCGACGGCGACACGCTGATCGTCGCCACCGAGCCGCACATCATGCACCAGATGGAACTGGCAATCCCCGAGAAGCGCTTCATCGGTGCACCGGGAGCGGACGGCAACTGCAACTGCAACATCTGCCCCTACATGGCGCTGAACACGCTGGAGAAGCTCTATGTCGCGCTGCGCGACCTGGAGCCGCGCATCGAGATCGAGGAGGGGCTACGGCTCGCCGCGAAGAAAAGCCTCGACCGGATGCTCGAGATGGCCAGCGGGACAATCGGAAAGGGCGATCTCGGCGCGCGAGATTGACCGGCCGAGGCGGGATCTCGGCAGGAAGACTACGCGGGCCGCCTGGCGCGAGCAATGACGAGGCTCGCCGCGACCAGCGCCATGCCGAGGATGTCGGGCCACGCCAGCGTCTCGTCGAAGGCCAGCCAGCCGGTCAGCGCGGCGATGGCGGGCTGGGTCAGCAGCGCCATGCCGATCACCAGCGGCGGGAAATAGCCGAGCGCATAGACGAGCAGCCCCTGGCCCACGACCTGGCTCATCACCGCAAGCGCGATCACCGGCCACCAGCCAGCCGCGCCCGGCCAGATCGGTTCGCCCATCGCCAGCGCCAGGCCGAGCAGAACCGGCGCACCGCTCGCGCAGACCAGTGCAAGCACGCTCCACGGCCCCATGTGCTCTCGCGCCGCCTGTGCGGGGATCAGGTAGAGGACGTAGAATGCCCCGGCGAGCACGCACAGGAGGTCCCCCACCAGCGTGGTGTGGGACACCTCGAGGCTGCGGCCCAGGAGAACCGCCCCGCCCGCAAGCGCGCCCGCCAGCGCAATCGTCTCCGCCCTGCTGGGCGCGCGGCGCAAAGCGACGATGCCCCAGATCATCAGGATCACGCTGCCGGAATTGCCGAACAGCGTCGCATTGCCGAGTTTCGTGAACTCGATCCCGGCATGCCAGCTCGCCAGATCGAGCGCGAAGAAGGCCCCCGCTGCGAGAAGAATCCACATCGCGCGCGGCGAAATACTCGCCCGGCTCCGCTCGCGCCAGGCCAGCCAGGCGAACAGGGGAATCGGCAGGGCGAGCCGCCAGAACCCCGCCGCGACCGGCCCGGTATCGGCAAGGCGCACCAGCCACGGACCGAGCGCCAGCGAGGCATTGCCGGCCAGCAGCGCCGCGAAGGGCCACGCGCCCCCCGCGTAGCTTTTGTTTCCCCGGCCTGCGCTTGTCGTCGCCATGCCTCGCCCCTAGCTGGGTTGCGATACGAAACCAGCCAAAAGGACCATCCCTATGCACGGGCCCAGCCCCGACGTCCTGTTCCAGCCGCTTGCGCTCGGCGCCATCGAGGCGCGCAACCGCATCGTGATGGCGCCGCTGACGCGGGGGCGATCGACGCAGCCGGGCTCGGTGCCGAACGCGATGATGGCGACGTATTACCGCCAGCGCGCCGGGGCCGGCCTCATCATCAGCGAGGCGACCGGGATCAGCGTCGAGGGGCTGGGCTGGCCCGCCGCGCCGGGCATCTGGAGCGAGGAGCAGGTCGAGGGCTGGAAGCTCGTCACCCGTGCCGTGCACGGGGAGGGTGGCGCGATCGTCCTGCAACTGTGGCACATGGGACGGCTGGTGCATCCCGATTTCCTCGGCGGGGAGGCACCCGTTTCGGCCAGCGCCACGACCGCCCCCGGTCATGCGCATACCTTCGAAGGCCGCAAGGACTACGAGCCTGCCCGTGCGCTCGGGAGCGACGAAATCGCGCGCGTCGTCGCCGATTATGCCCATGCAGCGACCAACGCCAAGGCAGCCGGGTTCGACGGCGTGCAGCTTCACGGCGCGAATGGCTATCTGGTCGATCAGTTCCTCCGCGACAGCACCAATTTGCGTACCGATCGCTATGGCGGCAGCGCCGCGAACCGGGTGCGGTTCCTGCGCGAGGTACTGGAGGCGCTTATCGGCGTTTGGGGTGCCGACCGGGTGAGCGTGAGGCTGAGCCCGAACGGGGAAACGCAGGGCTGCGACGACAGCGATCCGGCCACGACATTCGGAGCGGCGGCGCGCGTGGTCGAGGAGCTTGGGCTTGGCTTCCTGGAACTGCGCGAGCCGGGTCCAGACGGAAGCTTTGGACGCACGGAGGTTCCGAAACAAAGTCCGCTCATCCGCTCGATCTATAGCGGCCCGCTGATCCTCAATTCGGACTATGACGCTGAGCGCGCGGTGGCCGCCGTCACTGCGGGGAAAGCCGACGCGGTGAGCTTTGGCCGACCCTTCATCTCGAACCCGGACCTCCCGGCTCGCATCCAGGCTGGTGCCGAATGGGCGCCGAACCTTAACGTACCTCACAGCTGGTATGCGCCCGGTCCGGAAGGCTATATCGATTACCCTGCGTTGGACGAGGGAAGCGGCAGCGTAAGCCGCGGTTCAGCGTAAGCGCGAGAAGCTGCGAACGCGCTCGTAGCCGACGGAGCCGAAGCGGGTGACGCCGCTTCCTTCATCGTCGCCATAGTTTCCGCCGCGGCACGATAGCTGCTGCGCTCGGAGGAGCAAAGCGCAACTCGGGTTCAACCGCAAGGCGCGGTGTCGCCGCCAGCAGGCCGGCAAGGTCGGCCCTGTCGATGCCGCGCCGTTTCAGGCCAGACGGTCGTTGCCATCGATCGACACGGTAGCTGTGTGCCGCGGCGGGAACGCGCGGGTGGCGACGTTTCGGCCAAGCGCCCTGCCCTTCCGGCCCGACACTCGTTGAGTAGCAGTGGACAGGCGCGACCAAGTCCCCGGAATCACCGTAGCTACCGAACGAAAAAGGGGCGGATCGCTCCGCCCCTTGTCCAAATTTCGCTTTAAGCGAGCTGCGGTCAGCTCTGCTTGGCGAAGATCCGATACTGTTCGTTGCCGACGAAGCCGAACTTCGTAACCCCCGAAGCCTTGATGATGTTGAGCACGCGCGCCGACAGATCGTAACTCGCACGCGCTTCCGGCTCGAACTGGAGTTCGGGCTCGGGATTCATCGCTTTGGACTGCTGGAGCAGCGAAACCAGCTGACCCTGATCGATGGCATTACCATTCCACAGGATCTGGTTTGCCGCGCTCAGGACGAGCTTGTTCTTGACCGGCTCGACGAAATTCGGCGGTACCGGGCTCGGCGTCGGCAGGTCGATATCGACCGAGTGGGTCGCGACCGGGATGGACATGATGAAGATGATGAGAAGGCAGAGCAGGACGTCGATGAGCGGCGTCATGTTCATTTCCATCATCGGCGCGCCATCGTCCTTGCCGCCTGACATTGCCATGATTGGGTCTCCTAGAAACGCGCCGGTCGGCGGCGATCAGACGCCGGGCTCGACCGGGTTAGAAAGAAATCCGACAGTGGGGTAACCCGCCGCCTGGACGTTGTAGATCGTACCGGCCACGCACTGCCAGGGTGCGTTAACGTCGCCGCGGATGTGGACCTGCGGGATCTTCTCCGGGTCCTTCATGATCGCTTCCGGACCACCGGCGCGCTGCACGATGACGTCGAGGCGCTCGAACGCCTTGTCGTAGAGTTCCGTCGAATCGACCGGGACGATGTTGTTGAAGTAGATCCGGCATTCCCCGTTGCGCGAGGCGCCCGCGAAGCCGGGCTGGCCGGGGCTGCGGCCGGCATCGTCCGTCGAACTCACCGTCACGAGCAGGTTCTCGACCTTGTCCTTCGATTCGGTCGATTCGAACACCGGGATGCGCAGCTTCTCGATGGTCTGGATCGCGACCGGAACTGCCACCAGGAAGATGATCAGCAGCACCAGCATCACGTCCACCAGCGGGGTGGTGTTGATATCCGACATCGGCGTTTCGGTGCTGCCACCAGTGGAAATCGCCATGAGTAATCCTATCCGTACAGTCTTTGTCACCTGGCGACGCGGCGGCGGCGCGCGGGTCTGACCGCGCGCCGCCCCACGCGCTTACGGCTTGGTGGTGGTCGTCGTCGAGCCGGCCGGGCGCGGCGCGGCCGGAGCCGTCGCGGCAGCCTTGCCGGCGGCCTGGGTCGATGTGCCGGTCAGCAGCGCCGGACGAACCTGGCCACGCGAGTTGATGTTCGCGAGCAGATCGGTCGAGAAGCCGCGCAGCATCTCGGCGATGCGACGGTTGCGACCCTGCAGCCAGTTGTAGGCAAGCACCGCGGGCACCGCGACGAGCAGACCGATCGCGGTCATGATCAGCGCTTCACCCACCGGCCCGGCGACCTTGTCGATCGATGCCGAGCCCGAGATGCCGATGTTGATCAGCGCACGGTAGATGCCGATAACGGTGCCGAGCAGGCCGACGAACGGCGCGGTCGCGCCGACGGTGGCGAGGAACGGCAGGCCGCTGGCGAGGCGGGCGTTGATGGTGTCTTCCGACCGCGCCAGCGAACCGTGCAGCCAGTCATGCGCGTCGAGGTTGTCGGCCATCTTGGAGTGCTGCTCCTCGGCCGAGTTGGCGTCATCGACGAGCTGGCGCCAGGCGCTGTTCTTTTCAAGTTTGGTGGCACCCTCGCGCAGGGTCGGCGCACGCCAGAAACTGGTGCGGACGCCCTTGTACTGGTTCATGATCCGCTGCTGTTCGAACAGCTTGGTGAACAGGATGTAGAACGAGCCGACCGACATGATCACCAGCACGGTGAAGATCGACCAGGCGATGACACCGCCCTGTTCCATGGCTTCCATGAAGCCGAACTTGGTCTGCGGGGCGGCCGAACCGGCGGCGGCAGCAAGGAGTTGGAGATTCATTGCGAAGGGTCCTCTATTCTAAATTGGTCTGGGCGTTTTCAGGCGAAATCGTTTTGGTATCAGTTCTGCAGCTGCCACCGGAAGCTGCTTGACCATGTTCCGGTCGTCGGGTTGCCCGCGCTATCAAGCTTGGGATCGAACCGGGCGCGCTGACGAAGGAGACGGCAAGCGGTATCGTCGAGGGTCGCGTTGCCGCTGGAACCGGTCACCGAGCAGCCCGAGACGCGGCCATCGGGTCCTACGGTCAGCGTGAAGCGGACAGTACCCTGCGCTTCCTCGCGGATGGCGCGGCTCGGGTAATCGTCGTTCGAGACCCACCGGCCGGGATTCCCCTTCGGTACCGGATTGGCACGCTTGGGCGGGGGCGGCGGGGGAGCCGGCGCGGCGACAGGTGCCGGCGGCGGGATGATGACCGCGGGCGGCGCCTTGGGCGGGATCGTCTGGACCGTCTGGATCGGCGGCGGCGCGACCGAAATGCTGATCGGCGGCGGCGGCGCGACCGGCGGCGGCGGCGCCGCTTCCTTCGGCGGCGGTGGCGGCGGCTCGTCCGGCGGCGGCGGCGGTTCGCTCACATCCACCGTCGTCACGCGCTCGACCACCTTCTTGACCGCGTCATACGCGAGGCCGGTGATCAGGGCGTAACCGAGGGCAACGTGAATGATGGCAACAATGACAATAGCAACGATCTTGTTGCCGCTCATCTGTTGGTCAGCATAGGCCATTCGGTCGCATCACTCCATCGTCGGCACCGAAAGATGGTGCCGGGGAGCGCCCGCAAAGTGAGTCAGGCGCCCGCAACTTCAACTCAGGGCCGGATTCGAAAAACTTGGGAACCGGACGAATCGAACGCGTCCGGGTTCCCGAGATTTCCGTATCGGGCAATCGGGGGCAATTTTATATCATCGTCCCCCGATATGCCGATCCCTTAGCCATCTGGATGGATGGGGGCAAACCCTTTATCGGTTAAGTCCGGATTCACGCGGCAAGCCACTATAACCGCTATGTTCCGGGCCCGACGCCGCTGCGCCAGCCCCGCCGCACGCATAAGGATCGATGATGAAAGCCCTCGCGCTCGCCGCCGCAATCGCCGCATCGCTGGGCACCGGTATCGCCGCCTCGCGAGCGGAGGCGGCCACCCCTGCCGCTGCCCCGATCGCGCCGAGCTATGCAGACCTCGCCACCCTCGCCGATGCTGCGCCGCTGACCCTGCGCGCCCGGGTCAAGAGCCAGATCGTCGTGCCGCCGGAGCGCGCGCCGGGGCTCCGAGCCGGCCATGCGCGCCTCTATGTCGAGGCGCAGACCGTGGCCCTCCTCGCCGGCAAGACCGCCGTGCCCGAATCGATCCGTTACCTCGTCGACGTCCCCCTCGATGCCAAGGGCAAGGTGCCCAAGCTGAAGAAGCAGGAGGTGCTGCTGTTCGCGCGCCCGGTCGCGGGGCGGCCCGGCGAATTGCAGCTGGTCTCGCCCGCCGCGCAGCTGGCGTGGTCGGCGGACACCGATTCGCGGTTGCGCCCGATCCTCGCCGCGCTTGCGGCCCCGGACGTGCGTCCACGGATCACCGGCGTGCGCGACGTGCTGTCGAGCAGCGGCAACCTGGTCGGCGAATCGGAAACGCAGATCTTTCTTGCCACGCCCGACGGCAGCCCGGCCGCACTGACCGTGATCCGCCGCCCCGGCATGGCGCCGCGCTGGGGGGTGTCCTGGACCGAGCTGGTCGACCAGTCCGCGCGCCCGGTGGAGGCGGAGAGCATCGCCTGGTTCCGCCTCGCCTGCGCATTGCCGCCACGCCTGCCCGCAAGCAGCGATCTCGGCGCAGACCCGGCGGACCGCGCCCGCGCCGCCGAGGATTATCGTTTCGTCGTCGAACAGCTGGGCCCCTGCACCCGCAACCTGCGATAGGCGCGGGGCGAGACAAACTTGCTTAGCTTTCCCGCGCCCGCGCGCTAACCGGCGGCGATGGAAGCCAACACTTCGACTGCCAATCCTCCCTTGCGCATCGCTCTCGCCGGTCTCGGCACCGTGGGGGTCGGAGTCCTCCGGCTCATCGAGGCGAACCGCGCCATCGTCGAAGCGCGCGCCGGACGGCCGGTCGAGGTGGTCGCCGTCAGCGCGCGCCAAGCGGGCCGGTCGCGCGGTGTGGACATGGGCGCGGCGGATTTCGTCGCCGACATGACCGCACTGGCGCAGCGCGACGATGTCGACGTGGTGGTGGAAGCGGTCGGCGGCGCGGATGGCCCTGCCCTCGCACTCGCCGAGGCCGCGCTGGCTTCGGGCAAGGGTCTCGTCACCGCCAACAAGGCGATGATCGCACACCACGGGCTGCGGCTGGCGGAACTGGCCGCCGCGACCGACGCGGCGCTGGCCTTCGAGGCGGCGGTCGCAGGCGGCATTCCCGTCATCAAGGGTCTGCGCGAAGGGGCGGCGGCGAATGCGATCGAGCGGATCTACGGCATCCTCAACGGGACCTGCAATTACATCCTGTCGACCATGGAGGCGACCGGCGCCGACTTCGCCGACGTGCTGGCCGAAGCGCAGGCGCAGGGTTTCGCAGAAGCCGACCCCGCCTTCGACATCGACGGAGTGGACGCGGCGCACAAGCTCGCCATCCTCGCGGCGATCGGTTTCGGCGCGCGGGTCGATTTCGAAGGCGTCGCGATCAGCGGCATTCGCGAGGTGCGCGCGGCCGACATCGCGCAAGCCCGCGCGCTCGGCTTCGTGATCCGGCTCGTCGGCGTGGCCGACTGCGCGGGTGGCAGGCTGCTCCAGCGCGTCCGCCCCTGTCTCGTCCCCACCTCCCACCCGCTGGCGCATGTCACCGGGCCCACCAACGCCGTGGTGGCGGAGGGCAATTTCGCCGGCCGCCTGCTGTTCCAGGGCGCCGGAGCGGGCGCAGGGCCGACCGCCAGCGCCATCGTCGCGGATCTCATCGACATCGCGCGCGGCACCGCGGGTGCGCCTTTCAGCCTGCCCGCGGGCGAACTCCAGCCGATGGAGCGCGCCGATCCGGGCGACCGCACGGGGCGCGACTACATCCGCTTCACCGTCGCCGACCGGCCGGGCGTGCTGGCCGAGATCACCGCGGCGATGCGCGATGCGGGCGTCTCGATCGAGAGCCTGATCCAGCGCGGACGCGCAGCCGAGGACGGCGGCGAGGTCCTCGTCGCGGTGGTAACTCACGAGGCGCCGGAGCGCAGCGTCGCCAAGGTTCTCGCCCTTCTTGAAGGGTCCGAAAGCCTCACTGCGGCGCCGCTGGTGCTGCCGATTCTTCGAGACTAGCCGGCTCGCGAGCCGGTGAGGCTTCCGGGGCGGGCAGACCGAGTTCGGCCCTCTGGCGTGCAGTCATCTGCCGCTCGACCACGGCGCGGCTGTCCTCGCCTAAAGGCTCCAGCCCGCGCGCGATCCGGTCCGCGTCCGACCCCGGCGGCGCCTGCGGCAGGGCGGTCACATCGACGATCAGCGCGGGCGGCCTGGGGCAGTTGAAGATGCCCGGGACGCAAATGCCGGCCACGGTCGCCGGGCCGCGGAAGATCCCGGCCCCGGCGACATCCGGCGTCGGCAGCGTGCCCTTGTTCATTGTCCGCTCGGCATAGCGGTTGCGCGCATCCTCGCGCGGGCCGAACGACGGGTCCGGCCCCTCGGTCGGGCGATTGCCGCAGACGATGATCTCGCCCGAGACGATCGCCGCCTCGCGCCGCCGCTGGCATTCGGCCTCGCTGGCAGCGCGCGGTTCCTGCGTGATAGTGAGATCGATCCGGTCGGGCGGCGTTCCGGTCTGCCGGTCCTGGGCGACAACGGGCGGCGAAAGCGCCAGCGCCAGCGCGACGGCCCCGACCGCAGGTCTCGCCCGTCTCGACATCCGCCCTCCCTTCCGGCTATCGGCCCCCGCGACCGGCGCGCGCCGATGCTCGCCAATCGCATTCTGGGGACTGAACTTCCAATGAACTCCGCTTCCGACACCTCGCTGGGCGACAACGTCCTCGACCGCGTCCTCGTGCTCGAGATGGTCCGCGTGACCGAGGCCGCCGCCGTCGCCGCCAGCAAGTTGATCGGACGCGGCGACGAGAAAGCCGCCGACGCCGCCGCGGTGGAAGCGATGCGCAAGGCCTTCGACACGCTCTACATCGACGGCACCGTCGTCATCGGCGAGGGCGAGCGCGACGAGGCGCCGATGCTCTATATCGGCGAGAAGGTCGGCGGCGCCATCGGCAAGGGACCGAAGATCGACATCGCGCTCGATCCGCTGGAAGGCACCACGATCACCGCCAAGGCCGGGCCCAACGCGCTCGCGGTGCTGGCGGCGGCGGAAGAGGGGAACCTGCTCAACGCGCCCGACACCTACATGGACAAGATCGCGGTCGGCCCGGGCTACCCCGAGGGGGTGATCGACCTTTCGAAGACGCCGACCGAGAACGTCGAGGCGGTCGCCGCCGCCAAGGGCGTCAAGCCTTCCGACATCATCGTCTGCGTGCTCGACCGCCCCCGCCATGCCGCGCTGATCGCCGAGCTGCGGGGGATCGGCTGCGGCGTGGTCCTGATCGGCGATGGCGACGTCGCGGGCGTGATCGCGGTGACCGATCCCGATACCACCATCGACATGTACATGGGCCAGGGCGGTGCGCCCGAGGGCGTGCTCGCCGCCGCGGCGCTGCGCTGCGTTGGCGGGCAGTTCAACGGCCGCCTCGTGTTCCGCAACGAGGACGAGAAAGCCCGTGCCCGCAAGTGGGGCATCACCGAGTTCGACCGCATCTACAAGCTGGAGGATCTCGCCAAGGGCGACTGCATCTTCGCCGCGACCGGCGTTACCAGCGGCTCGCTGCTCGACGGCGTCAAGTACACGCGCGACGGCAAGATGACGACCGAGAGCGTCGTCATGCGCGCCTCCAGCGGTACGGTCAGGTGGATCAGGGGCGAGCATCGCGGGGTTTAGCCTGCGGGCGCTCAGCCCGATAACGGAGCGCGCGCGGCGCGCTACGCCGGTCCAGAGCCACTGGCAGGGATGACTGAGCGCGGCCATTCCAGACGCTCGGAGGCACAGCCGCGGGCCAAAGGCTGACAGCAGGCGATTCGGCATCGCGAGCTTGAGCCACAACCCCGCCGATTGCAGAGAAGTTCTCTTTCGTTCCCGCCTCGGCATCCGGTGACAGCACTGCGATACACTGTCACAAAGCCTCGCCTCGTCGCAACATCGGCCCGTATCGTCCCCAGTCTCCGGCCCGGATACGGATGCGTTCATTTGCGGGCAAGGTAATGGTTAACAGGCGCGATACCGAAGGCGCGGATCGCTCAACGGGGCCGCGTGTTCGACCAGATGACAACGGGGATGCCAATCGCTCCCCGGCACGTGTTCGCTGGGGCAGGCCCGCTGGGTCACGTTCGCGCAATGCCGGGGTTCATTCCTGGTGAAGGAGAACCGCAAATGACCACATTCGTTACCAAGAGCGCACTGATCGCGCTCGCCGCCGCCATGACGCTGCCCGCCGCGGGCACGCTTTCGGCGCAGGACAGCATCGCGTCCGATCAACTGGTCGTCACCGGTGAGGTGCCGGCTGATCTCCAAGGCCTGCCCGCCGGCCCGGACATCGACGGCTTCATCTCCGCGCGCAAGGGCGAGAAGATGCAGGTAACCGCTCCCGGCGGCGAGAAGAGCCTGGTGATGATCAGCCAGGGCACCGAAGTGCGCTCCAGCGGTGGCTTCCTCGGCCTTGGCCGCCAGAAGCTGACCAATGCCCAGCTCCTCAACGGCCTGCCGGTCACCGTGAAGACCGTCCAGTGGAACGGCGCGCTGGTGGCGAGCCGCGTGTCGCTGAAGTCGAACGACCTCAAGACGGCCTCGATGATCGCGCGCGGCACCGAGCAGGGCTTCGCCGAGCAGACCGCCGCCACCGAGGCGCTGCGCGGGCGCATGGCGGATATCGACAAATACAACGTCAAGGGCGTGACCAACGTCAACTTCGACACCGGCAAGTGGAACCTGACCGAGCAGGCCAAGGCAGACCTCTGCGCCGCCGCGCAGGAAGCCAACACTACCGAGAATGCGCTGCTGCTGGTCGTCGGCTATACCGACAATGTCGGCGACGAGGATTACAACCAAACCCTCAGCGAGAAGCGCGCCAGCCGCGTGGTCAACTACCTCCAGCAGTATTGCGGCTGGAAGCCCTATCGCATGCTGACGCCCACCGGCATGGCCGAGGCCGACCCGATGGCGGACAATTCGACCGAGCAAGGTAAGGCCCAGAACCGCCGCGTCGCGGTCAATATCCTCGTCTCCAAGAGCGTCGACGGGCTCTAAGCCCCGCACGCGGCCCTCGGGCTCGCAAGATGACCCGGCGGGGGCAATTGCCCCCGCCGGGTTTGTTGTGTCCGGGCTTGTTGCAATCCAGTGACCCTCGTCTAATCCCCCCGCACCGATTCCCGCAGCCCGAGGACCAGCGCCCCCATGAAGATCATGTCCGGCAACGCGAACCTGCCGCTCGCCCGTGCCATTGCCGGCTATCTGGAAATGCCGCTGGTCGATGCCGCCGTCCGCCGTTTCGCCGACGAGGAGGTTTTCGTGGAGATCCACGAGAACGTGCGCGGGCAGGATATGTTCGTGGTCCAGTCGACCAGCTTTCCGGCCAACGACAATCTCATGGAGCTGCTGATCTGCATCGATGCGCTGCGCCGCGCCTCGGCCAAGCGGATCACCGCCGTCGTGCCCTATATGGGCTATGCCCGGCAGGACCGGAAGCCCGGTCCGCGCACGCCGATTTCGGCCAAGCTGGTCGCCAATCTGATCACCCAGGCCGGCGCCGACCGGGTGCTGGCGGTCGATCTCCACGCCGGGCAGATCCAGGGCTTTTTCGACATCCCGACGGACAATCTCTTCGCTGCCCCGGTCATGGCTGCCGACATCCAGGCCCGTTACGGCGGCAAGCAGCTCATGGTCGTCTCGCCCGATGTCGGCGGCGTGGTGCGCGCCCGCGCGCTCGCCAAGCGGCTCGACAACGCGCCGCTCGCCATCGTCGACAAGCGCCGCGACCGGCCCGGCGAGAGCGAGGTGATGAACATCATCGGCGACGTGAAGGGGCGCCACTGCATCCTGATCGACGATATCATCGATTCGGGCGGCACGCTGTGCAACGCGGCGCAGGCCCTGCTCGACGACGGGGCGGAAAGCGTTGCCGCCTACATCACCCACGGCGTGCTGTCCGGAGGGGCGGTGGCCCGCGTCGATGCGAGCGCGCTGACCGAGCTCGTCATCACCGATTCGATCCGGGCCAGCGACGCAGCGGTCGATTCCAGGCGCATCCGCATCCTGACGATCGCCCCGCTGATCGGCGAGGCGATGCGGCGGATTTCCGACGAAAGCTCGGTTTCCAGCCTCTTTGACTGACCTGTCCCAAATCGGGATTTTGTCGCCTTTTGCCTTTTTCCCGTAATCCTGTATGGTTAACCCATAGGCCATAACGACACACAGCTTCGGGTCGCTTGAACCTTTGGAAGGGACCAAGCGATGAAGAAACTTTCTGTTCTGCTGGCGGTAGGAGCCGCCGCGATTGCCACTCCGGCGCTGGCCGATGGCGGGCTGACCTTCGTGATCGACGGCGATACGTTCGATCAGTCCTACACGATCACCAATACCTCCACTTTGGGCGAGACCGTCGTCGGATTTGGCGTAACGCTGATCGCGCCGTTCGGTTTCGACACCGTCAACGGCGGCTTCGGCGTCGACCAGGCGGCCGCATTCGCTCCGCGCGGCGGCAGCGACGTGATCACCGGCTACACCGGACCGGCCTCCTTTGCCGACGGGGTCAACACGATCGACTTCACCTTCACCAACTTCGATGTCGGTGAGAGCTTTATCTGGGGCATCGACGTCGATCGCCCGGACGTAGCCACCGTGTTCGGCGACGAGCTGATCGGATCGACCGGCTATGCCGATTTCAGCAATGGCCTGCGCGGCAACGGCGTGTTCGAAGCGTTCGGCAATCGGGGCGCGCAGTTCGTGATCAAGACCTTCACACCGCGTCCGAACGTGCCGGAACCGGCCACCTGGGCGATGCTGGTGCTGGGCTTTGGGGTGCTCGGGACGGCGCTGCGCCGCACCCGCTGCGTTCGGGCGAACCTCGCCTACACCTGAGCGAATTCCCGGAAACGATGTGCGGCGGTCGCCTGGTTCGGCCGCCGCATTTTCATGCCTTCCCGGAGCTGTGACTAGCCGGTCGGCGGGGCGGGCTCCGC
>JAJYQP010000069.1 GCA_021794525.1 Pseudomonadota bacterium
CGAGATCAAGCTTGCTCCGCGCCAGATCTTCACCCGTTCCAAGGTCCGCGCCGATGTTGCCCGGATCATCGAGCTCTACAAGCGCCAGGGCCGCTTCGCAGCCACGGTCGAGCCGAAGATGGTCCAGCTCGCGCAGAACCGCGTCGACGTGGTCTTCGAGATCGAGGAAGGGCCCAAGTCCAAGGTCCGCCAGATCAACATCATCGGCAACGAGGCCTTCAAGGACAGCCAGCTCAAGAGCGAGATGATCACCAAGGAAGCCCGCCTGACGAGCTTCTTCAAGTCGACCACCAGCTACGACCCGGATCGCCTCGCCTTCGACCAGCAGAAGCTGCGCCAGTTCTACCTGACGCAGGGCTACGCCGATTTCCGCGTCGTGTCCGCGGTGGCCGAGCTGACGCCCGACAAGAAGGACTTCATCATCACCTACGTGGTGGAGGAAGGCGAGCGCTACAAGTTCGGCAAGGTTTCGGTCGACAGCCAGCTGCGCGATTTCGACAGCACGCTGATGACCAAGAACCTGCCGATGAAGACCGGCGACTGGTATAACGCCAAGCAGGTCGAGGACACGGTCGAGCAGTTCAATGACCTCGCCGGATCGTTCGGCTATGCCTTCGCCGAAGTCGATCCGGAATTCACCCGGCACAAGGAAGACCTGACGATGGACGTCAGGTTCACCATCAAGGAAGCGCCGCGCGTCTATGTCGAGCGGATCGATGTCAACGGAAACACGCTGACGCAGGACAAGGTCGTCCGCCGCGAGTTCCGCCTTGCCGAAGGCGATGCGTTCAACTCGCTGTCGGTCAAGCGCTCTACCGCGCGCATCAAGTCGCTGGGCTATTTCCAGGAAAACTTCGAGGTCGAGCAGAAGAGCGGCTCCACGCCCGATCGCATCGTGCTCGAGGCGAATGTCGAGGAAAAGGCAACCGGTGAGCTTCAGCTGTCGGCAGGGTTCTCCTCGATCGAGAATTTCCTCCTCCAGGGCGCGATCCGCCAGCGCAATTTCCGCGGCCGCGGCCAGACCATCGGCTTGAGCGTCAACTGGTCGAGCTATTCGAAATCGGTGCAGGCGAGCTTCACGGAGCCCTATCTGTTCGACAAGAACATATCCGCCGGTTTCGACGTCTATCGCCGCGATCTCAACAATTTCAACTATCTCAGCAACTCGCGGAACACGACGTTCCAGCAGACCACCACCGGCGCCTCGTTGCGGGTCGGTGTGCCGCTGACCGAATATGCCTCGCTGATCGGCAGTTACACGCTGAACTTCGACGATATCACGCTCGATCCGAGCACCTACTTCACCGACCGGCAGAACCCGCCCCTGCTGGAATGCGACCCGCTGCTCGCGGGACGCTATCTGTGCGATGCGATCGGCAAGCGGACAAGTTCCATCCTCGGCCTCACGGTCGCGCTGGACACGACCGACAGCCGCTTGCGGCCCACCCGAGGCCGCTCGGTCTCGGTCACCGGCGAATTCGCGGGCCTCGGCGGCGACGTCAAGTATGTACGCGTGCGCGGCCGTGCGGCCCAGTTCTGGCCGATTGGTGGCGGGTTCATCTTCTCGCTTCAGGGCGAGGGCGGTGCCATCCGCAGCTTCGAGGACCGCAATACCCCGGGGCGCGACAATGTCCGCCTTACCGACCGCTTCTTCCTCGGCGAACCGCAGATCCGCGGCTTCGACATCCGCGGTGTGGGCCCGCGCGTCCTTCGCTACCCCTATGATGCTGCCGGCAACCTGATTACCGACCGCACCAAGATCGGTGACGACGCCATCGGCGGCAACGCCTATTACCTCGGTCGGGCTGAGGTCGAGATCCCGCTGGGCTCGGGCGCGCGCGAACTGGGCATCCGGCCATCGGTTTTCGTGGACGTAGGCGCGCTGTTCAATGTGACGACCCCCGCACTGACCCAGAACCTTCCGGGCAACACGATCTTCATCCCGCTGCGCAATGCAGACGGTGTCCCGCTGTATTTCAACGCCACCACCAACGAAACGCTGGCGATCCCCGCTGGCCAGCCGGTCCCCACCGGTTTCGTTGCGCAGGGCACCCAGACCGAACCGTTCCAGGAAGTCTTCCTCGGCAACAGCGCCTCTCCCCGCGTGTCGGTCGGCATCGGCGCCAACTGGAATTCGCCCTTCGGCCCGTTGCGGGTCGATCTCGCCTATGCTCTCCGCAAGGAACCGGGCGACGACACCAAGACCTTCTCGTTCAACGTAGGAACCCAATTCTGATGACCAAGTTCACGACCCTCATTGCCGCCGGCGCTTCGGTCGCCGCGCTCGCCACGGCCGCCCCTGCCTTCGCGCAGGTCGCCGGCATCGCCACCGCCAGCCCCGAGATCGTGCTCGCCCGCTCCACCGCGCGCAACACCGGCTACCAGCAGATCGGCAAGACGTACGACGCGCAGATCAAGCAGATCGGCACCATCCGCCAGGAAATCGCCACGCTGCAGAAGAGCCTCGACACCAATAACGACAACCAGCTGTCCGAGGCCGAGGTTCAGGCCAAGCCGACCGTGGTGACGCAGATCCAGCAGAAGGAACAGCAGATCAACACGCTGGCGATGCCGATCACCGTCGCGCAGGCCTACGTCCTCGACCAGGTTGCGCGCGAGTATGACAATGCCCGCCAGCAGGTCGTAGCGGCGAAGAAGATCCAGATCATGCTGTCGCCCGACGCGATCCAGTGGGCGCCGCCCGCGGTCGACGTGACGAACGACATGGTCGCCGCGCTCAACACCCGCAAGCCGACGGTGACCACCGCCGTGCCGACCGGCTGGCAGCCGAGCCGCGAGATCATGCAGCTCCACCAGTCGATCCAGCAGATCCTGGTAGCCGCCGCGCAGCAGCAGGCGGCAGCCGCCCAGCAGGCGCAGTCGAAGGCCGCCCAGCCCGCGCAGCAGGCTCCCAAGCCCGCGGGTCGCTGATCCGATGAGCGAGACGAGCGGCAGCGGAGAAATGGATGTCGTCGAGGTGCTCAAGCGCCTCCCGCATCGCTATCCGCTGCTGCTCGTCGACCGCGTGCTCGAGATCGTGCCCGATGAACGGATTCGCGCGGTCAAGGCGGTCAGCTTCAACGAGCAGTTCTTCCAGGGGCATTTCCCCGGCGCACCGATCATGCCGGGCGTTCTCCAGATCGAGGCGCTGGCGCAGGCCGCGGGCGTGCTGGCGATAGAGACGCTGGGGCTGAAGGATTCGGGCCAGCTCGTTTATTTCATGGCGATCGAGAACGCCAAGTTCCGCGCGCCGGTCACGCCCGGCTGCCTGCTCACGCTGGAGGCTGAATTCGTCCAGAAGCGCGCCCGCGTCTGCAAGTTCGCCGGCAAGGCGAGCGTCGAGGGAAAGGTGACCTGCGAGGTCCAGTTCACCGCGATGATCGCCGACGCGCCGAATTGACCTTGCGTTTTTGAGGAGGCGCCGCTAACGGCGCGCCCTCCCCATTTACAGCTGGACCGGTCGGAACCGCTCCGAGCTCTGGAGATATTCGATGAAGACCGAAGGCCACCCCGACTATCACATGATCACGGTCAAGATGACCGACGGCACCGAATTCCAGACCCGGTCGACGTGGGGCAAGGAAGGCGACACGCTGGCGCTCGACATCGACCCGACGAGCCACCCGGCCTGGACCGGCGGCAAGCAGCAGATCGCCGAGGGTGGCCGGGTTGCCGCCTTCAAC
>JAJYQP010000039.1 GCA_021794525.1 Pseudomonadota bacterium
ATCGACCCTGAACCGCGAGCAGGCGCGGCGACTGTCGGTCGTCATCGCGGTGGCCATGCTCGGGGCGCTGTTCCTCGTCCCCGTGCTCGGGCAGGAAATCAATGGCGCCAAACGCTGGCTGAACTTGGGGATGCGGTTTCAGCCGTCCGAATTCCTCAAGCCGACCTGCGCCATCGCGATGGCCTGGATCCTGTCCTGGCGGATGCGCGATCCCACTATCCCGACCGTAGCGCTGACCGGCATCCTGCTCGGCATCATCGTGGTGCTGTTGATGATGCAGCCGAACCTGGGCGATGCGATCCTGTTCGCAGGCTTCTGGTTCGTGCTGATCCTGCTCGCGGGCGCGCCGATGAAGGGGCTGGGGATGCTGGCGGGCGGCGGAGTGGCGCTGCTGACCGCGGCCTATTTCCTCTACGACAACGCCCGTCACCGCATCGACGCGTTCCTGGGGGGCGGCACCGCCTTCGACCAGGTCGATCTCGCTTCCCGGACCTTGAGTGCCGGGGGCTGGCTTGGCGCGGGCTACGGCCTCGGCATCCGCAAGATGACGCTGCCCGAGGCGCACACCGACTATATCTTCTCCGTGATCGGGGAAGAATTCGGACTGGTGGTATGCGCGCTGGTGGTGCTGACCTATCTTGCCATCGTGGCGCGCGTGCTGATGAAACTGATCGACGAGGACGATTTGTTCGCCCTGCTGGGCGGGGCGGGGCTCATCGCGCTGCTAGGCGGACAGGCGTTCATCAACATCCTCGTCAATCTTCAGCTCTTCCCGTCCAAGGGCATGACGCTGCCGCTGGTAAGCTATGGCGGTTCTTCCACCATCGCGGTGTGCCTGACGGTCGGACTGCTGCTGGCGGTGACGCGCCGCAACCCGCATTTGAAGCGCGAGACGCGCGGCCTTGCCGATTTCATCGGCTGGTCGGAAAAGCGTGCCAGCGGCGAGGTGCTGCTCAAGCGTGAGATCGTGCCATGACGCGCGGGTCGATCCGGACCGGTCGCCACTTCGTACTTGCGGCAGGGGGCACGGGCGGGCACATGATTCCCGCCTTCGCGCTCGCCACAGAACTGGAGCGGCGCGGGCATCACGTCGCGCTGATCACCGACGAGCGCGGGGCGGCGATCCCCGGCAAGCCGCATTTCCTCGCTACCCACGTCATTCCCGTCGGGCGTTTCGGGAAGAACCCGCTCGGCTGGTTCCGAGGGCTCAGCGCGGTGCTTGAAGGCCGCCGCATGGCGAAGCGGCTGTTCGAGAGCTTCCAGCCCAGCGCCGTCGTCGGCTTCGGCGGTTATCCGACTTTCCCGGCGCTGTCGGCGGCAATCGGTGCGGAGATCCCGACCGTCATCCACGAACAGAACGCGGTGCTCGGCCGGGTCAACCGGCTTCTGGCGGGCCGCGTCGATGCCATCGCCACCGCCTACGACCAGGTCGACCGGCTGAAGCCGGGCAACGCGGTCAAGACCTACCAGGTCGGCAATCCCGTCCGTGCCGAGGTGCTGTCACTGCGCGACGAGGATTACCCGGCGCTGCCCGAGGACGGCCTGCTGCGCGTGCTGGTCACCGGGGGGAGCCAGGGTGCGCGGGTGATGAGCGAGGTGGTGCCCGATGGCCTCGCCATGCTGCCGACCGCGGTGCGGCTGCGCCTGCAGGTCACCCAGCAATGCCGCGCCGAAGATCTCGACGCGGTGCGGCTGCGCTATGCGAGCCACGGCATTCCCGCAGAACTCGGCATCTATTTCGAGGACATGGCCGCGCGGCTCGCCGATGCGCATTTGTTCATCGGCCGGGCGGGCGCCTCCACGATTGCGGAGCTGACCGCGGTGGGCCGCCCCGCGATCCTGGTGCCACTGCCGATCGCGACCGACGATCACCAGGCGGCGAACACCCGCCAGATCGTCAAGGCGGGCGGGGCGCGGATGATCCGGCAGGAGCGTTTTACCGGCAAGGAACTCGCCAAGCAGATCATGGCGCTGGCCGACGATTCGGAAGGGCTGCGGAACGCCGCCCATGCCGCGTGGAACTGCGGCGCGCCCGATGCCGCGCGCGACCTCGCCGACCTCGTCGAAAGCTTCGGGGGCGAGGAACTGATGGACGTGATCCGTGTCGGCGCCAACAACGAACGCGGCGCGAGCCAGGGGCTGATCGCCGGCCAGGGCGCCGCCTTCGAAGGCCACCGGGACCGCGCGGCATGAAGGGCGTCCCCACCGATATCGGCATCGTCCATTTCGTCGGTATCGGCGGCATCGGCATGTCGGGGATCGCCGAGGTGATGCACAATCTCGGCTACCAGGTGCAGGGCAGCGACCTCAGCGCCAGCGCCAGCGTCGAGCGGCTGCGCGCGCGCGGGATCGCGGTGAAGATCGGCCACGTGGCGGAGAACGTCGAAGGGGCCGGGGTCGTCGTGACCTCCACCGCGGTCAAGCGCACCAATCCCGAAGTCGCCTATGCGCTCGAAAACCGCATCCCGGTGGTGCGCCGGGCGGAGATGCTGGCCGAGCTGATGCGGCTGAAGAGCACGGTCGCCATAGCCGGCACGCACGGCAAGACCACGACGACCAGCATGATCGCCGCGCTGCTCGACGCCGGGAACATCGACCCGACCGTCATCAATGGCGGCATCATCGAGCAATACGGCTCCAACGCCCGCCTCGGCGACAGCGACTGGATGGTGGTCGAGGCAGACGAGAGCGACGGCAGCTTCCTGCGATTGGACGGGACCATCGCGGTCGTCACCAACATCGATCCCGAGCACCTCGACCACTACGGCGATTTCGATGGCGTGCGGCGCGCCTTCGTGGAGTTCATCCATAATGTGCCCTTCTACGGCGCGGCGATCCTGTGCATCGACCATCCGGAGGTGCAGGCGGTGATCGGCCAGGTCCGCGACCGGCGCGTGGTAACCTATGGCTTCTCGCTCCAGGCCGACATCTGCGGGGTCAATGTCCGCAGCATTGGCGGGGCGAACGTGTTCGACGTGATCGTTCGCCAGCGTGGGGCCGAGGACCGGCGGATCGAGGGCATCCAGCTTCCCATGCCGGGCCGCCACAATGTCCAGAACGCGCTCGCCGCGATCGCCGTCGCGATCGAGATGGGCTGCGGGGACGAGGTCATCCGCAAGGGCTTCGCCGGCTTCGGCGGGGTGCGGCGGCGCTTCACGAAAGTCGGAGAGATCGCGACCGGCGATGGCGGCACGGCGCTCGTGATCGACGATTACGCGCATCACCCGGTCGAGATAAAGGCCGTGCTCTCCGCCGCGCGGGAAAGCGCGGGCGATGAAGGCCGCGTGATCGCGGTTGCACAGCCGCACCGCTACACGCGCCTGCGCGATCTGATGGACGAGTTCCAGAACGCCTTCAACGATGCCGACGCCGTGCTGGTGACCCCGGTCTATACCGCGGGCGAGGAGCCGATCGAGGGTGTCGACAGCGAGGCGCTGGTCGCGGGCCTCAAGTCGCGCGGCCATCGGTCCGCCGCGACGGTCGCGGACGCGGAGGAATTGGCGCGGGTGCTGGGGCAGGACCTGCGCGCAGGCGACTATGTCGTATGCCTCGGCGCGGGCGACATCACCCGCTGGGCGGCCGCGCTGGCTGAGGCGGTGAGCGCGGAGCGCGCGGCGGCATGACGGCAGCGGTCCCCTCGTGGTCCTGCGAGGACGATGGCAGCGCACCGGGCTGCGCGGTGGAAGGCGTGGCCGACGGCGTCATCCCGACCGCGGGCGTGCGTGGCCGGATCGTGCCCGATGCCCCGCTCGCGCCGCTGGTCTGGTTCAAGGCGGGCGGCAAGGCCGACTGGCTGTTCGAGCCCGCCGACCTCGCCGATCTCCAGCATTTCCTCGAGGAGCTCGACGGTCGCCAGCCGGTGATGGCGCTCGGCCTCGGCTCGAACCTGATCGTCCGCGACGGCGGCGTGCCGGGGGTGGTTATCCGCCTCGGCAAGCCCTTCGCGCGAGTGCAGGTGCGCGAGGGCAGTATCCTCGCCTGCGGCGCGGGGGCGCATGGCATCCTCGTCGCCAGCGCGGCGCGCGATGCGGGAATCGCGGGGCTCGAATTCCTGCGCGGCATTCCCGGCACCGTGGGCGGCTTCGTGCGGATGAACGGCGGAGCCTACGGGCGCGAGGTCGCCGATATCCTGATCGATTGCGATGTCGTGCTGCCCGACGGCGAATTTGCGACCCTGTCCGCCAGTCAGCTTCACTACAGCTACCGCCATTCGGAACTCCCCGAAGGCGCTGTCGTGGTCGCGGCGCGCTTCCGGGGCACGCCGGGCGATCCCAAGGCCATCGGCGCCGAGATGGATCGCATCGCGCAGGCGCGCGAGGACTCGCAGCCGCTCCGCACCAAGACCGGCGGCTCGACCTTCAAGAACCCGCCGGGTCAGAAGGCCTGGCAACTCGTCGACGGAGCCGGCTGCCGCGGCCTCAAGCTCGGCGGCGCACAGGTGAGCGAGAAGCACACCAACTTCCTGATCAACACCGGCAATGCCACCAGTGCCGACATCGAGGGACTGGGCGAGCTGGTGCGCGAGAAGGTCTATGCCAGGAGCGGCGTGGGTCTTGAGTGGGAGATCCAGAGAGTGGGGCGGCCATGATCCTGCGTCTTTGGTTTCGAGTTTTAGGAATTGCTCTCCTTCTGCTGGTGATGTGGGTCAGCGCGTGGGCCGGCTTCCAGAACCTGAATCCTGCTAGCCCCTTTAGCCATAACGACTGGGCGCGAGCCTTAGTTGGTGTCATCGCCAGCTATGGCCTGCTGCTAGTCAGTGCATGGCTCATCAGGGGCGGGCCCGACCAAGTGCGGAAGGCAAGATGACTGAGCTGCCCAAACTCCACGTCGCCGTCCTCATGGGTGGCTGGGCCAACGAGCGGCCGGTCTCGCTGATGAGCGGCGAGGGGGTGGCCAAGGCGCTCGAGGAGCGCGGCCACCGGGTGACGCGGATCGACATGGACCGGCGGGTCGCGGCGCGGCTGGCGGAGGCGGCGCCCGATGTCGTCTTCAACGCGCTCCACGGCGTGCCGGGCGAGGACGGGACGGTGCAGGGCATGATGGACCTGATGGGCCTCACCTACACCCATTCCGGCCTCGCGACCTCGGTCATCGCGATCGACAAGCAGCTCACCAAGAACGCGCTGGTGCCGCATGGTATTCCCATGCCCGGCGGGCGGATCGTGAATTCGGCGGAGCTGTTCGAGCGCGACCCGCTGCCGCGCCCCTATGTGCTGAAGCCCGTCAACGAGGGCAGCAGCGTCGGCGTCGCCATCGTCACCGAGGGCGGAAATTACGGCAACCCCATCGCGCGCGACGCGAAAGGGCCGTGGCAGGAGTTCGAGGAACTGCTCGCCGAACCCTACATCAAGGGCCGCGAGATGACCGCCGCCGTGGTCGATTTCGCCGACGGGCCGCGCGCGCTCGCCGTCACCGAACTGAAGCCAAAGAGCGGCTTCTACGATTTCGACGCCAAATATACCGACGGGATGACCGAGCACGTCTGCCCGGCGGACCTGCCCGACCACATCCGCGACCTGTGCCTCGACTATGCCCTGCGCGCCCACAAGCTGCTGGGCTGCAAGGGCACCAGCCGCACCGACTTCCGCTGGGACGACGAGCAGGGCGAGGACGGGCTCTTCGTGCTGGAGACCAACACCCAGCCCGGCATGACTCCGCTCAGCCTCGTGCCCGAGCAGGCGAAATATGCCGGCATGGACTACGGCGAACTGGTCGAGACGATCATCGCGGCGGCGCTCAGGGATCGGGGAAGCCGCGGTGGCTAAGGTCTCGCGCGCCGCGCCCGGCATCCGCCGCTCCGCCGCCGCCCGTGGGCGGACCCAGAAGGCGCGCGCCGCCCACAACCGCACCGTCGGGCTGATGGGCCGCGCGCTGCAGCTGCTGCCCTTCACCGAAACCCAGCTTCACAAGGCATTCCTCGCGCTGATCTTCGCCGCGATCCTCGGCGCCGCCTGGGCGATCGCCTCGATGACCGGAGCGACGACCGTCGCTGGAGCGGAAGCGGCGCGGGTGGCCGCCAATGCGGGCTTCCGCGTCCGCCACGTGAAGGTGACGGGCACGCGGCGGATGAACGAACTTACCGTTTACGAGCGGGCGCTGGCGCAGAAGGACCAGCCGATGCCCACGCTCGACCTCGAAGCGCTGCGGGCCGGGCTGCTGACGCTGCCCTGGGTGGCGGATGCCCGCGTCTCACGCCAGCTTCCCGATACGCTCGCAATCGACATCGTCGAACGGCGCGAGCACGCGGTGCTGGCGAAGCCCGACCGGCTGGTGCTGATCGATGCCGAGGGCCATGAGCTGGAGCCGATCTCCGCCGAAAAGGCCAAGGGCAAGCTGATGATCTCCGGCCCGGGCGCGAAGCGGATGATCGCCGAGCTCGACACGCTGCTTAACACCGCACCCGCGCTGAAGGCGCAGGTCGCCGCGGCGGAGTGGGTCGGGAACCGGCGCTGGAACCTCACCTTCAAGACCGGCCAGCTGTTGGCCTTGCCCGAAGGGGATCGCGCCTCGGCCGCGCTGGTCCGCTTCGCCAAGCTCGACGGCGCGAACCGCCTCCTCGGCGGACGTGTCGCCGCGATCGATATGCGCATACCGGGCCAGGCCGCTTTCCGCTGCAAGGACGGTCCGTGCAGCGCGCTGGCCCTCGGCACCATGGCCGAAACCGGAGTGGAGCAGAACTGATGGCCGCCCCCAATCGCTTCAACCGGGCCTATGCGGCGGTCAATATCGGCTCGTTCCGCGTGTCCTGCATGATTCTCGGCCAGGACGACAATGGCGCGCTCCAGGTGCTCGGCTCCAGCCACCGCAAGTCCGAAGGGGTCAAGCGCGGCTATGTCACCGACATGGCGGCGGCGAGCAATGCGATCCGCCAGGCGGTCGAGAAAGCCGAGGCCGCCGCGCGCACCACCATCGCCAGCGTCACCATCGGCTGCGCCGGGGCGGGGCTGTCGAGCAAGGTCTCGAGCGTGGAAATCTCCATCGGCGGCCGCCGGATAGAAGAAGACGACATCGACCACCTTCTCGCCGCCGCGCGCGACATGCTCCAGCCGGACGGGCGCATGGTGCTGCACGCCCAGCCGGCGCACTATACGCTCGACGGCGCGCACGGGGTCGCCAATCCCAAGGGCCTCCATGCGGAGACGCTGGGCGTCGACATTCACGTCGTGCTGGCCGAGGGGGCGCCGGTGCGGAACCTCATCGAGGCGGTGCAGAACGCGCACCTCGACGTCGATGCCGTGGTCGCGAGCCCGCTCGCCAGCGCCTATGCCTGCCTCTCGGCCGAGGAGCGCGACCTTGGCGTCGGGCTGGTCGAGATCGGGGCCCAGATCACCAATGTCTCGGTTCATGCCGGCGGGATGCTGCTGGGGCTGAAATCGATTCCGATCGGGTCGATGGACATTACCGATGCCATCGCCTCCAGCCTCGGTATCCGGCGGGGGCAGGCGGAACGGCTGAAATGCGTCTCCGGCTCCGCCATCGCGACGCCGACCGACCACCGCGAGATGGTCCCGGTCAACGGCCCGGGGGAAGAACATATCCTGCCGCTCGCGCGTGGGGCGGACGAGCAGAACCGCATCGCCCGCGCCGAGCTTGTGGGCGTGGTCACGGAGCGGCTGTCCTATCTCGCGAGCGAGATCGGCAAGTCACTCAAGCTGCTGGGCTTTTCCGGCGCCAATGCGGGCCAGGTGGTGCTGACCGGCGGCGGGGCGGAGCTGCACGGCGTTGCCGAATTCATGCAGGGCGCACTGGGACGCGCGGTGCGGGTCGGCAAGCCTCCGCAGATCGCGGGCTTGCCCGAAGCCCACGCCGTGCCGGGCTTCGCGACGCTGGCGGGGCTGTGCCTCTACGCCGCCGACGACCCGGTCGACATCCGGTCCGTGCGCGATGTGTCCACCACCGTCCGCCGCTTTGCCGGTGCAGGGGCGGTGGCCCGCGTGTTCCAGGCGGTGCGCGACTATTTCTGAGCCGCTGCGCCCCGTGTGGTCCATGACGACCCGCTTTGTGGATAAGGACTTTCCACCGCAGGGCACCATTGGCAATGCGCGACGTGTCGCGCTAGGAACCGCGATAACCATTTTTTCCTGTTGGAACTCCGCAAGGAACGCCGCGCAATGAGCATCAATATCGGACCCGCATCCTCGGACGAGCTGCGCCCCCGCATCACCGTGATCGGGGTCGGCGGCGCGGGCGGTAACGCCATCGCCAACATGATGGCCGCCGGGATCGAGGGCGTGGATTTCATCGTCGCCAACACCGATGCGCAGGCGCTGGCGAACACGAGCGCCGAAAAGCGGATCCAGCTCGGGCCCGACATCACCGGCGGCCTCGGTGCCGGCGCGCGGCCCGAAGTCGGCAAGGCAGCGGCGGAAGAAACCGTCCACGATATCGAGGAAGCGCTCGAGGGTGTGAACATGTGCTTCATCGCTGCCGGCATGGGCGGCGGCACCGGCACCGGCGCGGCGCCCGTGATCGCGGAAGCCGCCCGCCGCAAGGGCGTGCTGACCGTGGGCGTGGTGACCAAGCCGTTCCTGTTCGAAGGTACGCGCCGGATGCGCGCTGCCGAGAGCGGCATCACGGAGCTCCAGCGCCACGTCGACACGCTGATCGTCATTCCCAACCAGAACCTGTTCCTGGTCGCCAAGGCGGAAACCACCTTCAAGGAAGCCTTCCAGCTCGCCGACGAGGTGCTGCAGCAGGGCGTGCGATCGATCACCGACCTCATGGTCATGCCGGGCCTCATCAACCTCGACTTCGCGGATGTGCGCACGGTGATGAGCGAGATGGGCAAGGCAATGATGGGCACCGGCGAGGGCGAAGGGGAGAACCGCGCGCTCGAGGCCGCCGAACGCGCCATCGCCAACCCGCTGCTCGACGGTGTCAGCATGGCCGGCGCGAAGGGCGTGATCATCTCGATCATCGGCGGCGAGGACATGAAGCTGCTCGAGGTGGACGAGGCGGCGAACCATATCCGCGAGCTGGTCGACGAGGACGCGAACATCATCTGGGGGTCCGCCTTCAACCCTGACCTCGCTGGCAAGATCCGCGTCTCGGTAGTCGCGACCGGGATCGACGGTTCGGGCGAAGGCGCCGCGATCGCCCCGTCGCGCAGCTATGCGATGGACTCGCGCCCGCCGCGCCGTCCGATGCTCGACCTGCCGCGCGATGCGGTGGAGGACGAACCGTTCGAACTGAGCGAGGGGCTCTCCGCGGGCGACGAGGACGACGCGCTTCCCGAACTCACCCCGCCGCACACCACGATCGACGACTTCCCGGCCGAAGAGGAGCCGATGGATCTTGGCGATGCCGGTTACGAGGTCGCCGAGGACTCGTCGGCCGAAGCTGCGGCGTCGTCGGGCGGGACTTACGCCTATGGCAGCGAGGACGACGAATACGACGACGTCGACGAGATCGTCGATCCGCTCGCGGGGATGCGGAACGAGGAGACCGAGCGCTTCGACCGGCAGGGCACGATCACCGGCGGCTTCGGCGGCCTGGGCGGGCGCGAGCCGCTCGATCCGGGGGTCGCGGGCGAAGACGCGGGCGAGGAGCTCGATCTCGGCGCGGCCGACTACGGCAATCCGCTCCAGCCCAAGCGCCGCCAGCCGATCGTGCCCGGTGGCGACAGCGCCGTCCCGCCGGGCAACACGCTGTTCGAGCGGATGGCCAATCTCTCGCGCGGATCGGGCGTCCAGCCCCGCGGCGAGGACGAGGAAGAGGATGGCGACGACGATCCGGGCGGCTCGACGCTCAACATCCCGCGCTTCCTCGGGCGCCAGAACAATCAGTAAGCTTCAATTCACCTGCCCGGCGGCAGGAGCGTGACGATGGTCGGGGTACACAGATCGAAGAGCGGGAGTAGGCCTTGCGCCCTGCTGCTGGCGGGCGTGTCTGTGCTGGGCGGGGCGGCGCTGGGCGGTGCGGCGGTGCTGGTTCCCGCCGTGCCCTCGGCCGCGCAGGAGGTGGTCCAGGCGCTCCCCCCGCGCGAGGCGGCCGAGCTTAATGCCGCGATGCGGCGTCTGTCGGCGCGCCCCACCGATCTCGAAGCGCTGGTGAGGGCAGGCACCGCATCGCTGACGCTGCGCGACATTTCGGCGGCGGCGGGTTTCTTCACCCGCGCCGCAGCCGTAGCCCCTGCCGATGCCCGGGTCATCCTCGGCAATGCCCGCGTCGCGCTGGCGCAGCGCCGTCCGGTCGCTGCCCTGCGCGGGTTCGAGGCGGCGGAGGCAGCGGGTATCCGCCCGATCGAGATCGCCGCCGACCGCGGCCTCGCCTTCGATCTGGTGGGGGAGCCGACCAAGGCCCAGGCCTTGTATCGCAGCGTTCTGGCCGCCGGCGAGAACGCCGAGGTGCGGCGCCGCCTTGCGCTCAGCTATGCGATCGACGGCAATCGTCATGAATTCGACAGGACGCTCTATCCGCTGCTGCGCGACGAGGACCGCTCCGCCTATCGGACCCGCGCCTTCGGCCTCGCGATCCTGGGTCGGACGGACGAGGCGGTGTCGATCGCCGACACCATGATGTCCACCGACCTCGCGCTGCGGATGGCGCCCTATCTGCGCTATATGCCGCGACTGACCAAGGCGCAGCAGGCGGCGGCGGGCAATCTCGGCGCCTTTCCGGCAGCGGCGGACATCGGGCGGGACGCACCGGAGATCGCCGCCTATGCCTCGGTCGGCACGCGCCTCGCCGCCCGGGCCGACAGCTCGCTGACGCCAACCGGCGCACCGCTGGGCGTGCGCCGTCCGCCGGTTCCGGCGCCGACGCCGGCCGCGACCTCGAACGCGCGGCGCACGGTGCAGCGGGCCGCGACGCCCGCGCCGAAGCCCGCTCCCACACCGGCACCCGCCGCACCCGTCCGTCTCGCACAGGCCGAACTGCCCCCGGTTTCCGCAAACCCGACACCGGCTCCAGCTCCAGCTCCAGCTCCAGCTCCGCGGCCGACACGGACACCGACGCCCGCGCCGACCCCTGCGCCGTCACCTGCCGTGATCGTGTCATCGACACCCGTGCCCGAACCGCTGCCGGCGCGCCCGAGCCTGGAGGAGGCCTTCGCCGACTTTGGCGCTCCGCGAGCCACGCCGCCCGCGCCCGCGCCCGACGCGGTCGACATTGCCCGCCTCGCGGCCGAGCGCGATTCCGCCGAGGCGAAGGCAGCGCGCGAAGCCGAGGCGCGCGCCGCTCGCGAGAAGGCCGCGCGCGACCGGGCTGCCAAGGCCGCCGCGGACAAGGCTGCCAAGGAAAAGGCCGAAAAAGCCGCGAAGGAAAAGGCCGAGAAGGCCGCCAGGGCTGCCGAACCCGCGCGCTACTGGCTCCAGGTCGGCGTCGGACGCAATGTTTCCGCCTATGCTCTCGACTGGAAGAAGCTCGCCAAGCAGGCGGATGGTGCGCTCGACGGCAAGGGTCCGTGGGCGGTCAGGTACGGTGCCACCAACCGGATGCTCGCCGGCCCCTATCCCAGCGCCGCTGCGGCCAATGCCGCGCGCAAGAAGCTGAAGGACAAGGGGATCGAGGCGCTGCCCGTCAGGAGCGACGACGGCGAGAAGGTCACGAAGGCGGGCTGACCGCCGACCGCTCTCCACCCCCCGCCCACACGCTATGCACAGGCTTTGAACAGGCTTTTGCGGGGCTGTGGAAAGGTTAACGCGGTTCTCAACAGTCGCCGCGCCCCGCGCGATTGCCAAGCCCCGCCCCGACCCGCCAATCAGGGCCGGGGTCACGCGAACGGGATGCAATCGCGCATGAGAAGCCAGTCACAAGCCTACGCCGGCGACGACGATGCCGCACCGCTGGCGATGCTGTCGGCGCTGTTCCGCGCCCACGGCTGGCCCTGCGAATCGGGCCCGGACGAGCTCGCGGGCGAGATCCAGGGCAGTTGGGCGAAATACCAGCTCAAATGCCTGTGGCGCGGCGAGGACAATGTCCTCCAGGTCATCGCGCTGCCCGACATCCGCGTTGCCGACGACAAGCGCGCGGTAGCGATGGAGCTGCTGGCGCTGGTCAACGAGCAGATGTGGATCGGCCATTTCGACCTTTGGTCCAACGGCGGCACGCTGCTCTACCGCAACGCCACGTTGCTGGGTGACGAGGGGCTGCTGAGCCTCAGCCAGGCGCAGGCGCTGGTCGAAACCGCGGTCGAGGAATGCGACCGCTTCTACCCTGCCTTCCAGTTCGTGCTGTGGGGCGACAAGAAACCACGCGAGGCGCTGGCCGCCGCCATGGTGGACGCCGCGGGCGAGGCCTAAGGGTCCTCGCCGCAGGCCTTGGCGAGCGGGCTTCGACAGGCTCAGCCTGAGCGGACTGGCGGTAGGGAACTACTTCCAAGGTCCGCTCACCCTGAGCTTGTCGAAGGGCACACTCTAAGCTCGCACCAAGGACGATGACTCCTGTCGGCCAAGCCACTACTGCGCGAGAATGTTCACCCGCATCCTCTTCTTCGGTTTCGGCACCATGGCCTCCGCCATGCTGGAGGGCTGGCTGGCGTCGGGCCTCGATCCCGACCGCTTCACCGTCCACAATCCGCGGCCCAAGCCGGTGCCGGAGGGTGTGTCGTTCTCGACCGATCTTCCGGAGGGGCCGTTCGACGCGGTGTTACTCGGGGTGAAACCGCAGAAGCTCGCCGAGGTCGCGGCGGTGGTCGAACCGCTGCTCGGCCCGGACACGGTGCTGATCTCCATCCTCGCCGGGGTCGAGCTGGACAGCCTCGCCGCCCGCTTCCCGCGCGCGGGCGGGATCGTCCGGCTGATGCCCAACCTCGCGGTTGCGCTTCGCAAGTCGCCCAATGCGCTGGTGGCGCGCGGGCTGGACGAAGAGCGCCGCGCCGCCGTCACCGATCTCGCCGCGCGGCTCGGGAGTGCGGAATGGCTGCCGGACGAGGCGCAGTTCGACCTCGTCACCGCGCTCGCCGGGTCGGGTCCGGGCTTCGTCTATCGCTTCATCGACGCGCTGGCTGCGGGCGCGCAGGAGCTGGGGCTGGAGAGCGCGCAGGCCCGGCGCCTGGCGGTGCAGATGGTGGAAGGCGCCGCCGCGCTTGCCGCTGCGAGCGAGCATTCGCCGGGCGAACTCGCCGCCCAGGTCGCCAGCCCCGGCGGCATGACCCAGAAGGGCCTCGACGTGCTGGACGATGGCAATGCCCTCGCATCCCTCCTCGCCCGCTGCCTCGCCGCCACCCGCGACCGCGGCCGCGAAATGGCGGAGGCAGCGCGGAAGGGGTAGGGGGCGTGGCGGGTTTTGACCCTATTGCAGTCATGCGACAAAAGGGGAACCATGCAGTGATGAAACGCGACCACATCATCGTCCTCGCAATCGCAGGACTTGGCGCGGCGGCTATGGCTGAATCCGATCTCGGTTCGACGAGCTACCGGCTTAATGACGCTACTTACGCTGTTCCCCATAAATACGAGTTCATGCGCAACTTCAGCGTGCCGTGGCTCGCAGGCGTCAAAGGGCTGGATAAGGAGCCGGATGAGTCCATCTGGCTCTTGCTTCCGGCCTCTGAACTTTCGGACGGTGTGCAGGGCTACAAGCGTTTGTTTCACGGCTATTCGAGCGATGTTGAAGCCGACATGGTAGTCAACGTGCTTGGCGGAAAGGAAGCGCGCGAGTTTCCTGCCGACCGGAGCCGCGACATTGCAATGGTTCGACAGGAACTCGCCAACGGCGGACTTCGACGGCGTGACACCACGACCGTCTGGGATAGGGTGTATTGGCTCGTCGGCGAGGAGGGGACGCCGGGACAGGGCGGTTCCCTTTTCTACCTCGTTCCCCGCGACGGTGTTGAAAGCCTGCCGCCCAACTGGCGAGTTCCGTCGTGCCAAGGTTCGCCAGACATCAATGGGCATGAGAGGTTCGATTGTAGGTTCACCATCAGCGATAAGGGCCTGACGTTCAACTTCACGCTGCGCCAAGAGAATCTCGGCGCTGCCAGCCTAATTCCTGATTACGTTTTGCGGCGTCTGAAGGGCTGGCGCGCCTGAGTGTCGGCTGTCCGCAATTCACCCGAAGCGGCCATCGCCCATCCTCATCAACTCGCATGAAGCCGCGCGGATGTTTTCGCCTCGGCAAGTCCTACTGCTGGGCCGAAATCGCTTTCCTACATAGCCTCCACCGTGGTTCGTGCCGTGCGATGGATTTTCGCGACCGCTTTCTTGCCCGAATTGCTCCGATGGCCGGTGCCGTACGCCGTGTGCTCTGGTGGCGCCGAATTTCGTCCGGAACGCCGATGTGTCACCCGGGCGGGCGTCACGCGCATAAAAATCGTTGTTCGGCAATATCTTGGCGAGAAAAGTGGACGGGTGACACATGGGTGACAGGTGTCACCCTGTCGCCGTGTCGCGCCCTATGGCGCGCGGCGCCACACGCCGCCGGGCTTTCCTTCCCCGGACCGTGTAACACCCGGTCCATGTCCACGCGGTGCGGGCCGGGGTGGTTACCGGGCCTGATACCATTTGCGACAATGGTCTCTTCCCGGTTTTCCTTGAAAAGAGGCGCTTCACCCGCGATATTCGCGCAGAGTGCGTGGCAGGTGCCATGCCGATTGGGAGTTTGAGAACTATGGCCGATTGGAACGACCTCAGGCAGCAGCAGACCGGCTTCGGCTCGGTGCCGCGCGCCGGTGACGCCGTTGCCCGGCAGGCGACGTATGACATGGGGCTGCGCGCCCACATGCTCAAGATCTACAACTACATGACCTCGGGCGTGCTGCTGACCGGCATCGTCGCGCTGGTGGCCTTCACCTCGGGCTTGGCGGTGAGCTTCGCGTCCGGCCCGCTGATGTGGCTGGTGGCGCTGTCGCCGCTGGCGATCGTGTTCGCGATGAGCTTCGGCGCCAACCGGTTCTCGACCGCCACCCTGCAGGCGATGTTCTGGGGCTTCGCGGCGCTTATGGGCCTGTCGATGTCGACGATCTTCCTCGTCTTCACCGGCAGCTCGATCGCGGCCACCTTCTTCGCCACCGCCGGCGCCTTCGCGGGGCTGAGCCTCTACGGCTACACCACCAAGAAGAGCCTGTCGGGCATGGGCACGTTCCTGATCATGGGCGTGGTCGGCCTGCTGATCGCGATGGTGCTGAACATCTTCCTCCAGTCGAGCGCGCTGGGCCTTGCCATCAGCTTTATCGGCGTGCTGATCTTCGCGGGCCTCACCGCCTACGACACGCAGCGTCTGAAGGAACAGTACACGGTGCTGCGCGGTAGCGAGTTTGCCGGCAAGGCGGTGGTGCTGGGCGCGCTGACCCTGTACCTCGACTTCATCAACATGTTCCAGTTCCTGCTCAGCTTCATGGGCAACCGCGACTAGAACGGCATCGCGGGTTCGCGATCGAGCGCCCGGGGGGTTGCCGCCTCCCGGGCGTTTGCTTTTGCGGGAGGCCCGAGTAGGGGATCGTCTTCATCCCCGGTCAAGCCGGCCGGTGCGACACCGGCAGGCGATCGAGGGTCGCACATCTGGGAGAGATCGGGATGCCCCGCACCGTTCATTCGCCTGTCCGTCTTGTGATTGCCGTCGCCGGGGTCGCTGCGCTCGGCGCCTGCGCGACGACGCCCCCGCCGCCTCCGCCGCCTCCCCCACCGCCGCCGCCGGTGGAGGTCGTGCCCTTCCGCCCCGTGCCGCCGATGGGTGCCGCCTATGTCATGGAGGTGCCCGCGGTGGGCCTCGACGGGCGGCGCATCACGGTCATCAGCAGCCCGAGCGCCGACGAGCGGGTGTGGTATTTCCGCTCCGCCTGGAACGTCGCCGCGCTCAACTGCATGGGCCCGGCGTACCAGCCGATCCTGACCGGCTATGCGGACTTCATCAAGAAGCACGCGAAGGCGTTGCGGCAGGTCAACAGCCGCATCGATGCGACCTATCGCAAGGACTATGCCGTGGCCCGCGACGCCATCAAGGCGCGCGAGAAGGCGATGACCACGGTTTACAACTACTTCACCCTGCCGCCGGTGCGCGCGGGCTTCTGCCAGGCGGCGCTGGGTGTGGCTCAGGCCGCTGCGGCCGAACCGAAATACGACCCGACCGTTTTCGCGAACACGCATTTCGCGGCGCTGGCGAAACCTTTCGACCAGTTCTTCGCGGCCTACGAGCAGTACCAGCGCGACAGCGCGGCCTGGGATGCGCAATACGGCCCGCGCTACGGTGCCTCGCAGCCCGGCTACCTCGCGGTGCAGGCGGCGAAGCGAAGCGCCGTGGTGCCGCAGGCGGGCGTGAGCGACCCGACCACCACGACAGCGGCAAAGGTGGTGGAGACAGGGGTGGTGATCGACCAGGATACGGGCGCGCAGATCCCGGTCGTCCCGGTCGGGCAGGGGCAGACCTCGGTGCCGGTGGTGCAGGCTGTGCCGAAGGATGGGCCCAAGAAATAGGCTTTCCTACCGCAGGCCCCTTCGCTAAGGGGCGCGCTCGCCGCGTCCGCCTGTGGGGGTTCGCGGCGATCAACCTGGAACGGGGCCGTAGCTCAGCTGGGAGAGCGCGTCGTTCGCAATGACGAGGTCAGGGGTTCGATCCCCCTCGGCTCCACCAGGTTTTTGATGCAATCAAAAACCTGGTTTGTTTGTTTTCCGCACGCCTCCGGCGCGCGAATTCCTCGCTCACACGACCTTTGGTCGCGTCGCTGCGGGCGGCCGGTCGGCCTTGCGGACCTGTCTGGTCCGATTTACCGGCTAACATTCGATGGGTGTACTGGTCCGGGCTGCGACCAGCAGCCCGCAAGCGCGACTGCGCGCCCGCAGGCCCGCGAGGGCCGAGGATAGCCAAGGGGCCGGATGGCCCCGCCAGCGCTTGAGGCTGAACAAAAATGCATTTTCTCGATCAAGCGAAAATCTATCTGCGCTCGGGTGCTGGCGGCCCGGGCGCGGTGTCGTTCCGGCGGGAGAAATACGTCGAGTACGGCGGCCCCGACGGCGGCAATGGCGGCAAGGGTGGCGACATCGTGTTCGAGGCGGTGCAGGGCCTCAACACCCTCATCGACTTCCGCTATTCCCAGCACTTCAAGGCCCAGCGCGGCGGGCATGGGATGGGCAAGGACCGCACCGGCGCGGGCGCGCCCGATCTGGTGATCCCGGTCCCCGTGGGCACGCAGATCCTGTCGGAGGACAAGGAGGAGGTGCTCGCCGATTTCACCGAGGTCGGCCAGCGCGTCGTCTTCCTCGAAGGCGGCATGGGCGGGCGCGGGAACGCCAGCTACAAGACCAGCACCAATCGCGCCCCGCGCCAGAGCCAGCCCGGGATTCCGGGCGAGGAGATGTGGGTCTGGCTGCGATTGAAGCTGCTGGCCGACGTCGGCCTGCTGGGCCTGCCCAATGCGGGCAAGTCCACCTTCATCAACCAGGTCTCGAACGCACAGGCCAAGGTCGGCGCCTATGCCTTCACGACGCTGGTGCCCAAGCTGGGCGTGGTGCGGCATCGCAACCGCGAATTCGTCCTCGCCGATATTCCCGGCCTTATCGAGGGCGCTGCGGATGGGGCGGGCATCGGCGACCGCTTCCTCGGCCATATCGAACGCTGCCGGGTGCTGATCCACCTCATCGACATTGCGGGCGTCGACCCGGTCGAGGCGATGCAGATCGTCGAGGGCGAGCTGGAGGCCTATGGCGCGGGCCTCGACGAGAAGCCGCGCCTCGTCGCGCTCAACAAGCTCGATCTCGCCGATGCCGAGCTGGGCGACGGCTTTGCCGAGGAGCTGAAGGCCGCGGGCGCTGCCGAGGTGTTCCGCATCTCCGGCGCGACGGGCGAGGGCGTGGACAAGCTGCTCGACGCGGTGCTCGCCTATCTCCCCGACCGTACCGCCACCGAGACCAAGGGGAGCGAGGTGGAGGACGCGGGCGGCGAGGATACGGCCCCGTGGTCGCCGCTGTGAGCCCCCAAGCGAGAGTTTCTTCCTAAAGGAAAAATCCCCCGGTAAGCCGCTGCCATGCCCATCGAGCGCCTTGCCGATATCGCCCGCCTACCGCGCCTCGTGGTGAAGGTCGGCTCCGCGCTGCTCGTCGAAGGCGGCGCGGCGCGCGCGGGCTGGTTACGCTCGCTCGCCGCCGATCTCGCGGCGCTGCGGCGCGGGGGAACGCAGGTGGTTGCGGTCAGCTCGGGCGCGATTGCACTGGGCGCGGCACGACTGAAGCTGGCGCGGGGCGGCAGGGGCAGCCTTGCCGACGCGCAGGCCGCCGCCTCGGTCGGGCAGATCGCGCTGGCCGGGCTGTGGTCGCAGGCGCTGGAGGCCGAGGGCCTCGTCGCCGCGCAGATGCTGCTGACGCTCGAGGATCTCGAGGATCGCCGCCGTTACCTGAACGCCTCGGCCACCTTCGAACGCCTGCTGGAGGCGGGCGCGGTTCCGGTGGTGAACGAGAATGACAGCGTCGCCACCGCCGAAATCCGCTTCGGCGACAACGACCGGCTGGCCGCGCGCGTGGCGCAGGCGGCGGGTGCGCAAGGGGTGTTGCTGCTGTCCGACGTGGACGGCCTCTACGATCGCGACCCGCGCACGCCCGGAGCGGCGTTGATCCCGCGCGTCGAGGGGGTGGGCGAGGAGGTGCTTGCTATGGCGAGCGATGCGTCCTCCTCGGGTCTCGGCTCGGGTGGCATGACTTCGAAGCTCCAGGCCGCGCAGATCGCCGAGCGGGCGGGCATCGCGCTCGCGATCCTGAATGGCACGCATGACGCGCCCATCGCAAAGGCGCTGTCGAACGGCTCCGGCACCGTCTTCGTACCTCAGCGCGATGCGACCGCGCGCAAGGCGTGGCTCGGCGGGCGGCTGGCGGCGAGCGGGGTGCTGACCGTCGATGCCGGCTGCGCCGCCGCGCTGGCGGGCGGGGCGAGCCTGCTGGCGGCGGGCGTCACCGAGGTCACGGGCGATTTCAGGCGCGGCGACCTCGTCACTATCGTCAGCGCCAGGGGAGACCGGCTCGCGCAGGGCCTTGTCGAATATTCCGCGGAGGAATGCCGCGCGATCATGGGCCTGAAGCAGGAGGCGCAGGTGCAGCCGCTTGGCTACGCCCCGCGCGCGGCGGTGGTCCACCGCGATCACATGGTGCAGTTGTGACCATCGCCCTGACCGGCGCAACCGGCTTCGTTGGCCAAGCGGTCCTTGACGAGGCCGGACGGCGCGAGTCGCCCGTGCGCGCTTTGACCCGGCGCGAGCAGCCTCGGCGCGAAAGCGTCACGTGGGTGATGGGCGATCTCACGTCGCACGAAGCGCTCGCCGATCTGTTGTGCGGCAGCGAGGCCATGATCCACGTCGCCGGGCTCACCAGTGCCCTCGACCCCGCTGCCTTCCGCACCGCCAATGTGGACGGCACCGCCGCGCTCATCGCCGCGATGAAGCGGGCGAAGGTCAGGCGGCTGGTCTTCGTCTCCTCGCTCTCCGCGCGCGAGCCGGGACTGTCCGCCTATGGCGCCTCCAAGGCGGAGGCGGAGAAGCTGGTGGAGGGCAGCGGGCTCGACTGGACAATCGTGCGTCCGCCCGGCGTCTATGGCCCGCGCGACGTCGATTATTTCGAGATGTTTCGCACCGCGCGGCGCGGCGTGATTCCGCTGCCGCCGCGCGGGGCAAGCTCGATCATCCATGTCGAGGATCTCGCCCGCCTGCTGCTCGACCTCGTCGATGCGCCGCCCGCGCTGGTGCGCAACCGGATGTTCGAACCCGACGACGGGCGCGAGGGCGGCTGGGCCCATGCCGAGCTGGCACAGGCGATCGGCGCGGCGGTAGGGCGCAAGCGCCTGTTCGCGCCGCACCTGCCAAAATCGCTGATGCAGCACGGCGCAAGGATCGACCGGCTGCTGCGCGGCGACAAGGCACGCCTGACTCCCGACCGCGTCGGCTACATGGCGCACCCCAACTGGGTCGCGCGTTCGAAGCACCGTGTTCCGCCCACGGTCTGGGAGCCGCGCATCGCGGGCGAGGCGGGGCTTGCCGCGACGGCGCGATGGTACCGGGAGAACGGTTGGTACTAGCTCACAAGAACGGTTCCTCGCCCGGCTTGTGGATGCCGCATTCCACCTTGTCCCAGCCCGACCAGCGCCCGGCGCGCGGGTCTTCGCCCGGGGCGACGGCGCGGGTGCAGGGGGAGCAGCCGATCGAGGGGTAGCCTCGCGCCACCAGCGGATGGCGGGGCAGGTCGTGCATGACCATGTAGCCTTCGATCTGGCTGGCGTTCCAGTCGATCAGCGGGTTGATCTTGAGGCGGCCGGCGGCGTCCGAGGTATCGAGTTCGAAGCGCGGCAGCCCGGCGCGGGTCTTTGCCTGGAAACCCTTGCGCCCGGTAAAGCTCGCATCGAAGCGGGCGAGCGCGCGGGCGAGCGGCTGGACTTTCCGCATCTCGCAGCAGCCGTCGGGATCGAAGGACCACCTGAGCCCGCTCGCATCCTTCGCCTGAAGCGCCAGCGGATTCGGTCGCAGGATGCGCAGTTCGGTGAGGCCGAGGCGGTCCGCCAGCGCGTCGCGATAGGCGAGCGTCTCGGGAAAATGCTTGCCGGTGTCGAGGAACAGTACCGGTATCGAGGGGTTCACGCTGGCGACGAGGTGGAGCAGCACCGCGCTCTCCGCCCCGAAGCTGCTGACGATGGTGGTGCGCCCGGCGAGATTCTCGGCCAGAACCGCGCGGAGCATTGCGTCGGTCGTCACGCCCTCGAACCGGGCGTTGAGCGCCGCCGTATCGGCGGGCGTGAAGCGCGGCGACAGGTCGAGCCGGTCGACTGCCCGAGTCGCGGCGCTTCGAGCCGTCACGCAGCCGCCCCGTGGCGCTTCGCCCAGATCGGGGTGCGGCCATCAGCGGCTGGCTGGTAAATCTCCTCCCAGCGGGCCAGCGCCGTCTCGGCATCGGCGGGGTCGAGCGGCTGGTCGGGATCGAACGCGTCGAAGCCGCAGCGGCGCAGGAAGGCCAGCTGGTCGACCAGCACATCGCCCACGGCGCGCAATTCGCCCTCGTACCCCGCCTCGCGCAGGATGCGGGCCGAGGAATAGCCGCGTCCGTCGCCGAAGACGGGGAAGTTGACCTCGATCAGCCGCAGCCGCCCGAGATGGGGGATCAGCGCGCGGGCATCGTCGCCCGGCTCCACGCGCACCGCGTCGGAATTGCTCTGTTCGAGAAAGGCATCGACGGTGATGCCAGGGTGATCGGCGGGCTCGTCGGTGCGGAAGCGCAGGAGACTCATGCCGACCTCCGTTCGCCTCGAGCGACGTCGAGAGGGGGCAGGCGACGTGTCTCGACCTCGCTCGACACGAACGGGCCGTGGTTCCCATCAGCCATAGAGTGCCTCCTTGAACGGCTCCATGCCGATGCGGCGATAGGTATCGAGGAAGCGTTCCCCGTCGCTGCGTTCGCGCAGGTAGACGTCGGCGGCGGTTTCGACCGCATCGACGATGCCCGCCTCGTCGAAGCCGGGGCCGGTGATCTTGCCGAGGCTCACGTCCTCCGCCTCGCTGCCGCCGAGGAGGAGCTGGTAGTTCTCCACCCCCTTCCGGTCGACGCCGAGGATGCCGATGTGGCCCGCGTGGTGGTGGCCGCAGGCGTTGATGCAGCCCGAGATCTTGAGCTTCAGTTCGCCCAGCGCGGCGGTCTTGCCGCTGGCGGCGAAGCGTTCGGAGATTTTCTGCGCGACCGGGATCGAGCGCGCATTGGCGAGGCTGCAGTAATCGAGGCCGGGGCAGGCGATGATGTCCTCCACCGTGTCGATATTGGCAGCGCCAAGGCCCGCCGCCTCCAGCGCGGTCCACAGCGCGTGGAGTTCCGCCTGGCGGACATGGGGGATGACGATGTTCTGCGTATGCGTGACGCGCAGCTCGCCCGTGCCGTGGCGTTCGGCGAGGTCGGCCATCAGGCGCATCTGCTCCGCGCTGGCATCGCCCGGAATGCCGCCGACTGGCTTCAGGCTGACGACGGCGGAGATATAGCCGCGCTGCTTGTGCGGTTGGGTGTTGCGGCTGACCCACAGCGCGAAGTCAGGATCAGTATCGTCGAGCGCCAATTCAGCGCTTTCAGGGAGCTGTTCAAGGAATTGGGCAGCGATCCGCTCCAATTCGGCCGCGGGCGGTTCAATGCCCAGCGTGAGCAGATGGGCGAACTCTTCCTCGACCTGGCGGGTGTATTCCTCCGCGCCCAGCTCGTGGACGAGGATCTTGATCCGCGCCTTGTACTTGTTGTCGCGCCTTCCATAACGATTGTAGACCCTTAGGCACGCCTCCGCATAGGTGACGAACTGATCGAGCGGCACGAAGTCGCGGATGCAGGGCGCGATCATCGGGGTACGGCCCATGCCGCCGCCGACATGGAATGCCGCGCCCAATGCGCCGTCGCGCTCGACGATCTGGATGCCGATATCGTGCAGCCGCATCGCCGCGCGGTCGCGGTCCGAGGCGATCACCGCGATCTTGAACTTGCGCGGCAAGGCGCTGAATTCGGGGTGGAAGCTCGACCAGTGGCGCAGAAGCTCGGCGTAGGGGCGGGGGTCCGTCACCTCGTCCGCGGCAGCCCCGGCGAAATGGTCGGCGCTGATGTTACGGATGCAGTTGCCGCTGGTCTGGATGGCGTGCATTTCGACCTTGGCGAGATCGGCCAGCAGGTCGGCGCATTCCTCCAGCTTGATCCAGTTGTACTGGATGTTCTGGCGGGTGGTGAAATGACCATAGCCGCGGTCGTACCGCTCGGCGATGTCCGCGAGCGCGCGCATCTGGCGCGCGTCGAGCGTGCCGTAGGGCATGGCGACGCGCAGCATATAGGCATGAAGCTGGAGATAGAGCCCGTTCATCAGCCGAAGCGGCTTGAACTGCTCCTCGGTCAACTTCCCCTCAAGCCGTCGCTTCGCCTGGTCGCGGAACTCCGCGACGCGGGTATCGACCATCTGCTGGTCGTAGTGGTCGTATTTATACATCGTCGATTTCCGTTCGCCTCGAGCGCAGTCGAGAGGCGTTGGCGGGCCGTGTCTCGACTGTGCTCGACACGAACGGGATGTGGGAATCGGTCATATCACCCAGCTTCCCGCCGCAGGGTCCGCGGGCTTCAGCGTGAGGTCGGGGCGCACGGTCGGGCCCAGTGCGCGAATGCGGTCCTTGATATGCGCGGGGCGGGGAGTGCCGTCCGCAATCTCCGCATCGATGGCATAGGCCGCGTTGACGCGGCGCGCGGCTTCCTCGCGCCCGATCACGCGATCCTCCTCGCCGGTCACGTCGACCGCGTCCTCGACATGCAGCGACCAGTAGGTGCCGGTCCACCACACCACCGCGCCGGAGCGGAGGTCATTGCCGGTCAGGATACGCATGAAGCTGCCTCCGCAACGATATGGGTGATGGCAAGATCGTCGCGCGCGGTAACCTCGCCGATGACGATCAGCGCGGGGCTCACCACCGCTTCGCGCGCGACCAGATCGGGCAGACCCGCGAGCAGGCCGCGAAGGACGCGCATGGTCGCGCGCGCGCCGTTCTCGACTACTGCCAGCGGCATATCGGGGGCGAGGCCGTCGGCCATCAGCTTCTCCGCGATCTGCGCGGCGGTCGCGACACCCATGTAGATGACCAGCGTGCGGCCCTTCCCGGCAAGACCCGCCCAGTCCTGTTCCGCCAGCCCCTTGCACTGGCCCGCGACGAAGCTGACGATGCTCGAGGCATCTCGGTGCGTCAGCGCGATCTGCGCAGCCGCGGCCGCGCCATTGGCGGCGGTGATGCCGGGGACGACCTCGACCGGGATGCGGGCGGCGCGCGCGGCCTCCAGCTCCTCGCCGCCGCGCCCGAAGATAAACGGATCGCCGCCCTTCAGGCGCACGACCTCGCGCCCGGCGCGAGCGTGGCGGATCAGCAGGGCGTTGATGTCCTCCTGCGGCAGGGTCTGCCGCGCCCGGCTCTTGGCGACCGAGATCAGCCGCGCGCTGCGGGGGACGAGCGTGAGAACCGCCGGATCGACCAGCCCGTCATGCACCACGATCTCCGCACCGGCCAGCAGCCGCGCCGCGCGCAGGGTGAGCAGCTCCGGATCGCCCGGACCTGCCCCCACCAGCCAGATTTTGCCCTGTCGTGCCATGGCGGCGGGATGCGCCTGCGCAGGACACAGCGCCAATCATAATGGCTGCGCGGTGTGACAGGTCAGGTTTTGAAATCGGCGCTTTCGGCGGTGGTAGGGTTGCTTTTGCCGACACCTCGCGCGTCCCGCGCCTCCATATAGGCGAGCAGCCGGTCGAGCTGGTCGGAGGAGCGGATGTGAAGATCGCGCTGCGGGAACGGGATTTCCACGCCATGTTCCTTGAACAGCCACCACAGCTTCTTGAGCACAGCCGACTGGACGTTGCCAACGCCCTCCTCCGGATCCTTGATCCAGCACTGGATCACGAAATTGACCGAACTGTCACCGTAGCCCTTCATCCATACGACCGGCGGGGGCGACTTGAGCACGCGGTCACAGCTCTTGGCAGCCTCGAGCATGAGCTGTTCCGCCTGCTGCATATCCGCTTCGTAGCTGACCCCAACAGGCACCTGGATGCGAACGTTGCGGCTGGAATAGGACCAGTTCTCGACCTGATTGATCATCAGGTTTTCGTTCGGGATCAGGTATTCCTTCTGGTCACGCGTCACGAGGCTGACCGCGCGCACGCCGATTTTCCGGATCTGGCCGAAGGTCGATTGCCCCGCCTGGTCGGCGATCACGATCACGTCACCGGGCTTGATCGACCGGTCCATCAGCAGGATAATCCCAGCGATCAGGTTGCCGAAAGTCTTCTGGAGACCGAAGCCAATGGCGAGCCCGAAGGCACCTGAGAATACTGTCAGCGCCGTGAGATCGATGCCCAGCAGGTCGATTGCAAGAAATACCGCGACGGCCCAGATAGCGATCGTGAGGATCTTCTCGGCAAGCACACCCTGCGTACTGTCGAGCGCCCTGGTGCGTCTAACTCCGCGCCGGGCCAGACGGCTGCCAAACTTGCCGAGAAGGAAGCAGAAGACCAGGATCGCGGCGATGACCAGCAGGTCCCAGACGGAGACTCTGAAGCTGCCGACCGAGATCGCCCAGCCGTCAAGGGTGTTCACGACCTCCGCGATGATGCCACTCTTTCTTGATACGGCGGACCGCAGTTCATCGGCGGCGGCGACTTCCTTTCCACCGGGGGGTGCCATCAGGCTCCTTTCAGCGCGGCGAGCCCGCGTTCGAGATCGGCAATGAGGGCGCCGGGATTCTCAAGACCTATGGAAAGCCGGACCGCCAGCCGCTCGGCCGGCCACCGCGTCGCAGTGCGGAGGGCGTGGACGGGCGTCGCCAGACTTTCGAACCCGCCCCAGCTGTATCCGATTCCGAACAGTTCGAGCGCGTCGATTAGGCGACAGCGCGCGGCATCGTCGTAACCGTCGGCGAGCACGAAGCTGAACAGCCCGCAGCCGCCGGTATAATCGCGCTGCCAAAGCGCGTGACCGGGCGCGCCGGGAAGCATGGGGCAGAGCACCTCGGCGACCTCGCTACGGCCCGCCAGCCACTCCGCGATGCGCAGCGCGCTCGCGGTCTCGCGCTCGAGCCTGACGCCGAGCGTCCGCAGGCCCCGCAGCGCCAGCGCGGCATCGTCGGGCGAGACCACGTGGCCGATCTCCTGGGCGGTGATCCGCAGCTTGCCGTACCACTCCGGCCCGGCGGTGCAGGCGCCCATCATCAGGTCGGAATGGCCGCCGACGTGCTTGGTCAACGCCTCGATGGCGATGTCGCAGCCGTGCGACAGGCTCTTGAACCCGGCGACGCTGGCCCAGGTGTTGTCGATCAGCACCGCCGCGCTCCTGCTCCGCGCGGTGGCGGCAAGCGCGGGGATGTCGCAGATTTCCATTGTCAGGCTGCCCGGGCTTTCGAGCAGCACGGCGCGCGTGCGATCGCAGAATTGTCTTGCGAACCCATCGGTGTCGAGCGGGTCGAAATAGCGCGCCTCGATCCCCATCCGTTTCAGGATCCCGCCGGCAATGACGCGCGAGGTTTCGTAGACATTGTCGGTGATGAGAACCACATCGCCGGGCGAAAGCACCGCCAGCAGCGCCCCTGCGATCGCCGCCGCGCCGCTCGGATAGAGCACAGTGCCCTCCGCTCCCGGCTCCAGCGCTGCCAGGGCCTCGCACAGCGCCCATTGCGTCGGGCCTCCGCGCCGCCCGTAGAAGAAGGTGCCGTCGGCGTTGGTCTTCGTGCCCGCCCGCAGCGCCGCGCAATCCTCGTAGAGATGGGTGCTGGCCCGATAGATCGGCGTATTGACGACATGCGGATCGGGCGACCGCCCGCCGGTCACCAGCAGCGTTTCCGGGTCGAGATCGTCGCGCGTCTTTGCCATAGTCGCGGACCCTAGAGGCAAGCGGGCTTATGGAGCAAGCCGCGTAAACCTATCGCGCGGCGCCGGATTCCTTGGGGGTATCGGGATCGGCGCCCCATTCGGACCAGCTGCCGTCGTAGAGCGCTGCATCGTCCTTTCCCAGCAGATGGAGCGCGAACAGCAGGACCGAGGCGGTCACGCCGCTGCCGCAACTGGTCGTGATGGGGCGCTCGAGGTCGACACCGGCGGCAGAGAACGCCGCGCGCAGTTCCGGCAGGGGCAGGAAAGTGCCGTCTTCGGCATAGAGGTCGCGAAAGAACAGGTTGCACGCGCCGGGAATATGGCCGCCGGGCAAGCCGTGGACGGCATCGGCGCTCGCGGCGCTGAACCGCTCCCCATCGCGCGCGTCGATCACCTGTTCGGCGCGGCTGTCGATATTGGCGAGCATATCGGCCTTGGTGCGGACCAGAGCCTCGGTGGTTTCGAGCGCGGGCGCGGCGCCGACCCCGCTTGCGGACGGCTCACCGGCTTCGAGCGGTCGCCCCTCGGCCTTCCACTTGCCGAGGCCGCCGTCGAGCAGCGCGCTTGCCACGCCCGCGCGGCGAAGTGCGAACCAGGCGCGGGCCGATGTCTTCACGGCGCTGTCGTCGTAGATGACGATCATCGTTCCCTGCTGCCAGCCGAGGCTTGCGAGCCGCTCCGCCACCTGCACCCCGGTCGGCAGCGCGTTCGGGACCGGGGATGAAGCGTCCTTGAGGCTGGCGAGATCGAGGAACCGCGCGCCTGGAATGTGTCCTGTGGCGAACTCCGCCCGCGCGTCGCGGCCGGTCGCAGGGAGGTGCGACGATGCATCGAGAACGAGGAGCCCTGCATCGTCGATATGGTCGGCGAGCCATGCGGTCGAAACGAGACTGTCCATGCGCAGATGTTAAGCGCGCAGGGGAACAGGGTCCAGCACTCGTTGCGCCAGCGGGGCGTAGCTGCGCGGCGGTTCGTCGAGGCGGAACGGCTGCGGGCGCGCGGTTGCGCCATCGCCGGTCCCGATCACCAGCGTGCTGGCGACCGTTTCCGCGCCCTCGGCCGTGACGCGGACCCGAAGAAGGGGCACAAGCAGCCCAACCCGGCCCTGCCAGATCAGGCTCGCCTGCGCTAGCGGGAGGCGTACCTGACCCTCGAACCGCAGGCTCTGGCCGGGACCGAGGCGGTCTGCAGCGTGGAGCACGGGGAGAGCGTGGTCGGGCGATGCAAGCTGGCGCTCGGGCGGCAGGTCGCGGCTGGCGGAGACGAGGTCGGCCTCGACCGCGATACCGCCCAAGGCCCGCGCGCCCCGGTTGCGCAGCGTGATCCGGTAGCCGACGGTCGCGTTCATCAGGCTGCGGTCGAGGCGGACGGCTTCCGCCACCATGGCCAGGCTGTCGGCATTCGATGGCGGCGCGGCCGCGGTCGGCTCGAACGGGGCGATCGTCTCGGGCACCACTCGCCGCCGCCGCACCATGGTGGCGACCAGCGTGGCAAGGCCGACGACCACCGCCCCCCCGCCCGCGATCCACGGCCACGGCCACGGCCACTCGGTCGTGGGGGTGGCGGCAGGCGCGCGGTGAGTCGGCACCGGTCCCGCCGTGACGGGCGCGGCCGCGGCCGGGGCGCTCGCCTCCGGCAGAGGCTGGGGCGAGATTTCTGTTGGGAGAGGGGGTGAGGGCGCGGGAGCTCGGGTTACCGCCGCGGTTGGCGTCCCGCTCGGAACGCTTCGCGGCGGCGTGGCGAGCGGGGTGGGCAGGATTAGTGCCGCGGTCGGCGTGGCGGATGGCGTTGGCGTGGGCGTCGTCGCAGCCGCTGTCGGAATCGCGCGCGGCCGCAGGGGCACCGGCGCATCGGGATCGACGGGGCCCTGGGCGCGATTGGCCTCCGTCGGGGTCGGGCCCGGCGGCAGCTGGTAATCGCGCACGTCCTGCGCGGCGGCGGGCGTGGCGGCTGCGAGCGCGGACAGGGCGAGGGTGCGGATCGGAAGGGTCATGGCCAACGGGGCGGGAGATGTGGTCGTGCGGCAGTGAATAGGCGGTGAAGCGGCGCGGTTCCAGACCTCACGCTTGCCTTGGGCGCACGATCGGGCCAGTGGCGCCTCCATGACCGGAACCCCCCGCTTCCTCGGCGCTGCGACGCCGCTGCCCGCCTCGCCCGAGCTGGCAGAGCTCGACTACGTCACCAACCCGCGCGAGGGCGAACTCTACCTCGTCCGCTTCGCCGCGCCCGAGTTCACCTCGCTCTGCCCCGTCACCGGCCAGCCCGATTTCGCCCACCTGGTGATCGACTACGCCCCCGACGCGACGATCGTGGAATCGAAGAGCCTCAAGCTGTTCCTCGGCGCGTTCCGCAATCATGCCGGGTTCCACGAGGATGTGACCGTCGGGATCGGCAAGCGCCTGTTCGACGAGATGCGTCCACGCTGGCTGCGGATCGGCGGCTACTGGTACCCGCGCGGCGGCATCCCGATCGACGTGTTCTGGCAGAGCGGTGCGGCGCCCGAAGGGCTGTGGGTGCCCGAGCAGGGCGTCCAGAGCTACCGCGGCAGAGGCTGACGGCGACGCTACTGAAATGCGGTCGATCGGCGCTCAGTGCCGCAGAGCCGACCGGCTGCCCGCAGGCGCTCCGAAGTGAAGCGAAGGAAACAGCGCCGAGGACGAGCCCGCGGAGGCGGGTTCGCAAGCAGAATGGTGCCGGCTGAGGGATTTGAACCCCCGACCTTCGGTTTACAAAACCGCTGCACTACCACTGTGCTAAGCCGGCGCTCTTAGTTGCCCTATCGCTTCGCTGATCGAGGGCTTTGCGCGCCTTAGGGTCACAGCGCTCCGAAAGTCCAGCCCTCGGTGATCGCGATGGCGGGTGTGAGAGCGGCTGGCGACCAGCGCTGCGGCTCATGCGCTACCTTGCGCAGCCAGGCAGCGGTCAGCAGCGCGTCGGACGCGTGATCGTCGATTGCACCTTCGCCGGCGACAGGGGGAGACCCGAGCGCGGCCAGCGCCGTGTTCAGCTCCCGGAAGTTGCGCATCTTGGATTTTGCCGCGCTGCGCCCCGCCTCCATCGCGGCGAGCGTGGTGTAGATTTCGACCACCACCGAACCGCTCGCGGGCAGCGGGTCGATAGGCCACACCGGCAGATGCCCGCGCAGGTGATGCAGCATTCGCATCCCCGTCAGGCTCGACTTGCCCACCTGTGCCGCGCCGACGAGGTTGAAGTTCGAATAGGGTTTGCAGCCCATGGCGGCCTGCGCCCGTTCGGTGACGCGAAAGCGCCCGCGGCCGTGTGCAGCGCCGTCGCAGCCGAAATGTATCCCCGTTGCAGTGCCGTCGCGAAAGAAGGGCCTGAGCTCCGGATGGGCGACGAATTCATTGGCCCCGAGATTGGGCTCAGCGGCGGCGATGCGGTCTATCGATGCCCAGAGTGCGGGCGCGTCGGGCGGGCTCTCCGCCCAGCCGGGAAAGAAGTCGGCACAATCGGCGTGCGGCAGTCCGATGCCGAGATCGAATCCGACCAGCGTATCGGGCGGCAGTTCCTCGCGCAGCACCGCCAGCACCGCCTCGCGCGACCAGTCGTGGCGGACCAGCACCGGCGGCCCGCCATCCGCATCGGCCAGCGCCAGCGCGATACCCTTCTGCCGCGCACCCTTCGCGCCGGACCAGTCGATGGCAAGGAAATGGCGAAAGCGGCCCTTCACTCTCCCGCCCGCTCGCGCCGAAGCTTGTCCCAGTAGTCGAGCCGCTTGGCGATCTCCCGTTCGAACCCGCGCTCCACCGGCTGGTAATAGGTCTGCGGCTCCATCTCCGCGGGCCAGTAATTGTCGCCCGAAAATCCCTCGTCCGCGTCGTGATCGTAGCTGTAGCCCGCGCCGTAGCCGATCTCCTTCATCAGCTTCGTCGGTGCGTTGAGGATATTCTGCGGCGGCATCAGGCTGCCGGTCTCGCGTGCCGATCTGAAGCTCGCCTTCATCGCCTTGTAGACGGCGTTCGATTTGGGGGCGGTGGCGAGATAGATACAGGCCTGCACCAGTGCGAGTTCGCCCTCAGGGCTGCCCAGGAATTCATAGGCGTCCTTCGCCGCCATACACTGCACCAGCGCCTGCGGATCGGCGAGGCCGATGTCCTCCACCGCCATGCGGATGAGGCGACGGGCGAGGAAGCGCGGCTCCTCTCCGGCGGTCAGCATCCGCGCGAGGTAATAGAGCGCCGCCTGCGGGTCCGACCCGCGCACCGCCTTGTGAAGCGCGGAAATGAGGTTGTAGTGCCCTTCGCGGTCCTTGTCATAAACGGCCACCCGCCTTTGCAGGAACGCGCCCAGCGCCGCCGGATCGAGCGGGTCCGCGATCTTCGCGTTATACAGCGTCTCCGCCTGGTTGAGCAGGAACCGCCCGTCGCCGTCGGCGCTGGCGACCAGCGCCTCGCGCGCCGGGGGCGTGAGGGGTAGGGGGCCTTCCAGCGTCTCGGCCCTCGCCAGCAGCAACTCGAGCGCGGCAAAGTCCAACCGGTGCAGGATCAGCACCTGCGCGCGGCTCAGCAGCGCGGCGTTCAGCGCGAAACTGGGGTTCTCGGTGGTGGCACCCACCAGCGTCACCGTGCCGCGCTCCACGAAGGGCAGGAAGCCGTCCTGCTGGGCGCGGTTGAAGCGGTGGATCTCGTCCACGAACAACAGGGTGCGTTGACCCGCCTCGGCGGCCCGGTCGGCCTCGGCGAAGGCCTTCTTCAGATCCGCGACCCCGCTGAACACCGCGCTGACGCTGGTGAATCGCATTCCTACCGCATCGGCCAGCAGGCGGGCGATGGTGGTCTTGCCGGTGCCGGGCGGCCCCCACAGGATCATGCTGGAAAGGCGGCCTGCGGAGACCATCCGCCCGATCGCTCCCTCGGGCCCGGTCAGGTGGTCCTGCCCCACAACCTCGGTCAGCGTGCGCGGACGCAGCCGGTCGGCGAGCGGCGCATCCCCGCGTGGTGCTGGTGCAGCGGCGGCAGGCGGCACGTCGTCGGCGAAAAGGTCAGCCATTCGCGGCAGATAGGAGGCCCGCGAAGAATTTGCATCGTTCCGCTTGTAACTCGCTCATTAAGATATATCATAGATGCATCGTAACGACTCGAAGGAATGTCATATGTACAGGGGTGGACGTGGCTGGCGGCGGAGTTTCGGCTGGCCGATCCCGATGGCGATCGAAGTGAACGGTTGCGGCGACGGCGCGCGGGGTTCGCGCTCTAACGCTGGGGGATTCTTCGGCCCTGATGGGTTTTTCGGACCCCGCGGTCCGTTCGGACCCGATGGGCCCTTTGGCGCAAGTGGTCCTTTCGGACCGAGCAACCCGATGGGTCCGGAGTGGGGCCCGAAATGGCGGAGAGAAGGCGGAATGCGTCGCCGTGGCCGCATGTTCGGCCAGGGCGAACTGCGCCTGCTGCTCCTCCACCTCATCGCCGAACAGCCGCGCCACGGCTACGAGCTGATCAAGGCGATCGAGGAAATGACCGCGGGCAGCTATGCGCCGAGCCCGGGCACGGTGTATCCCACGCTCTCGCTGCTCGAGGACGAGGGCGCAATCCGCGAGGTGGCTGGCGGCGACGAGCCGCGCAAGGCCTTCGAGGCAACTGCGCAGGGCCGCGAGGAGCTGGAGGATCGCAAGGAGGAGGCCGAGGCGCTGGTCGAGCGCCTCTCGGGCCACGGCAAACGCCACGAGGAACGCCGCCGCGCCTTCGCCACGCCCGAGATGTTCCGCGCGCTCGGCAACCTCGCCCAGGTGGTCAAGATCAAGGCGCGGAAGGGTGGCCTCGACGAGGACACCATGGCGCAGATCGTGGACCTGATCGACGAGATGGCCCGCAAGATCGAGCGGCTTTGAGCAGACCCACGACCATGCTATCCTGTCCGACGGGTCGACCTTAGGGGAGGGTAGCATGGTCCAGTTCATGGATGACAGCCGGCCGACGATGGTCGAGGAGCCGGGCGATCACGTGTCGTCGGCGACCGGGCAGAGCCCCTGGCACCTATGGGTGGTCGGCGGGGTCTCCTTGTTGTGGAACTGCTTCGGCGCGCTGGACTACACCATGTCGCAGCTGAGGAATGAAACCTACCTCGGCGCAGCGGCCGAGAGCATGGGCATCACCGCCGCAGAGATGATCGCCTTCATCGACAGCTTCCCGGGATGGATGCATGCTTTTTGGGCCCTCGGCGTCTGGGGTGCGCTGGCGGGATCGGTGCTGCTGCTGATGCGGAGCCGGTATGCCGTGTGGGCTTTCGGGGTTTCCTTGACGGGCCTTGCGGTCACCCAGCTCTACCAGGCGACGACCGTGCAGCCCGAGTGGGTGGACACCTCGAAGGGCATGACGATATTCATCTGGTCGGTCGCGACGTTCCTGCTGATATACGCGGTGAGCGTGAGGAAGAAGGGTGTGTTGCGGTAGGTTTGCACTCGGCAACATACCTCCTCTGTCCGCTCGTCTGGTATCCGGTTTTTAGGCTGAACGGCTTGTTTTGTGGTGGACAGCGGGCACCAGCTACGGCGAAAGATACTCGCCAGCTGGAGCCGTTGAGCATCACAGGCATCACTACCGCCACTCGGCGATGCGATCTGCCATTGCGGCAGTAAAAAAGGCCCGGCAATAATCTTCCTACCAACCGGAGCACTGATGTGGGAGGGGAGCTTCAAGAATGAACGATTTGGGGAACGCATGCAGCGGCTTCGCGCCAGAACAATTGCACGAACTTCAAGAGATCGTCAGCCAATACCGCTACTCCAAAGGGTTTATCGTCAACCTCTCCAGCATGGTTGGCAAAAAAACCGAGGGTTGGTTCGAGAAGGCCCCTGACGATTGGCAGTCAAGGCTCGATGGTCTCATCGAAACTGCGTTACACACTAGTTACGACTTGGCGTTGCAAACTCAGTCAGACGACGACTCTCAATCATTGGTCAACAGAGCGTTAGGGTGGGCGCAGGGCGAAAGATGGCATTCATTAGCTAGTGCGGTCTCTGGAGCATTGGGCGGTCTCGGCGGTATCTCCACCACCCTCGTTGAAATTCCTGTGACTACCACACTTGCGCTCCGTTCAATCCAGCAGGTCGCTGGCAGTTACGGAGAAGATGTAAGCAAAGAAGAAATCCGCGCCCAATGCATCGCGGTTCTCAGTCTCGGTGGCCCCATCGAAGAAGATGATGAAACAGAGACCGCTCTCTTTGCCACTCGCTTGGCCGTAAACCACACCACCGTCGCACAGGCGATCAAAATCGTGCTGCCGCGTTTTGGGATCGTTTTGAGCGAAAAGCTTCTGGCGCAGGCAGTGCCTATCATCGGCGCTGTAGCAGGAGCGACAATCAACTCGGTGTTCGTAAGCTATTATCAGACCATGGCTCACGTCCACTTCCGATTGAGGAAGCTTGAGAAAAGCCACGATGCTGATCAGGTTCTCGCCTGCTTCAATAGGATTTTGGAGGCACAGCGAAACGAGACGCCCGTCGCGCGAAAAATCAAAAGAGCCGCTAGATGATTGTCAGCCTTATTGCTGGTGTGATCGGATTAGTTGTCGGAGGAGCGTCCGGCTTCTGGCGGAGCCTCCTGATCGCAGCCGCTGCTAGCGCGGCCTTATTTGCGATGCCGGGCGGCATTTGGATTGCGGAGTTCCCCGTTGGGGTGATTGTTGGAGGATTGCTCGCCGCCTTCAGCAAGTAGGCACTCCTGCAACCAACCGTCCCATTTCCCCAACTGAAACGATTCACGGTTAACTGAGCTTGTGGCTGCTACGGGGTCGCTAGCTGACACTCTGCTATTCTTCGAAAACTTCGTCAGGCCGCAGCCACCCCGGCCGCCTCGCGATCCCTCTCCGCGCGGCTTTTCCTCTCCGCCGCCGTCTTGAGCTGGCCGCAGGCGGCGTCGATGTCGCGGCCGCGGGGGGTGCGGACGGGGGCACTGATGCCGGCTTCGAACACGATCTCGGAGAAGCGCTTCACCCGCTCCGGGGTGGAAGTGTCATAAGCGGCGCCGGGCCAGGGGTTGAAGGGGATCAGGTTGACCTTGGCGGGCAACTTGTAACGGCGGATCAGCTCGACCAGCTCGCGCGCGTGGTCGTCGCTGTCGTTCTTGCCCTTCAGCATCACATATTCGAAGGTGATGCGCCGCGCGTTGCTGGCGCCGGGATAGGCGGCGCAGGCCTCCAGAAGTTCCTCGATGCCATACTTCTTGTTCAGCGGCACGATCTCGTCGCGGATTTCCTTGTTGGTGGCGTGCAGGCTGACCGCGAGGTTGACCCCGATCTCCTCTCCGCAGCGCGCCATCATCGGCACGACGCCGCTGGTCGACAGGGTGATCCGCCGCTTCGACAGCGCGAGCCCGTCGCCGTCCATCACGATCTGCAGCGCGCCCTTCACATTGTCGAAATTGTAGAGCGGCTCGCCCATGCCCATCATCACGATATTGGTGAGGAGACGTCCGTCGGAGGAATAGTGCCCTGCGTCCTCGCTCTCCTCCAGCCCCGCCATGCTGCCCTTGGGCCATTCGCCCAGCGCGTCGCGCGCAAGCATGACCTGGCCCACGATCTCGCCCGCGGTCAGGTTCCGTACCAGCTTCATCGTGCCGGTGTGGCAGAAGCGGCAGTTCAATGTGCAGCCGACCTGGCTGGAAACGCATAGCGTGCCGCGGTCCGCATCGGGGATGAAGACCATCTCGAAATCGTGGCCGTCTGCGGTGCGCAGCAGCCACTTGCGCGTGCCGTCCACCGAATGCTGCGCCTCCACCACCTCGGGCCGGCCGATCACGAACCGTTCCGCCAGCCAGGGGCGCATGGTCTTGGCGATATCGGTCATCGCCTCGAAATCGGTGACGCCGCGGTGATAGATCCAGTGAAAGACCTGCTTGGCGCGCAGCTTGGCCTGTTTCTCGTCGAGCCCGGCCTCGGCCAGCAGCGCGCGGATCTGCGCCTTGGGCAGGCCGAGCAGGTCCACGCGACCGTCCGCGCGGGGGGTGATGTCGCGCGCGACGGGCACCGGATCGACCTGTCCGGGTATGGGCATGAGTGCAGTGTCGGCCATGAAAGGTGCCGGATATAGGGATGTTCGCCCTTTTGCGCCAGCCGTTCGCGCGCGTCGAGCGGACGGCCGCCCCCTGTGCTCCAGCCGTAGGTACAAAACCGGAGTCCGGACCCCGGACGACACAGTATGCGTTGATTAGGGGTCGTGAACGTAATTTTCTTGCTCGACCGCGTGGCGACAGGAGAGATCTCATGACGATGCCATCGCAGATGCCGGTCGCCCACGCCTGGCGCGAGATGCACATCGACATCGCGTTCCAGCCGATCTTCGATCTCGATGCCGGCGGGGTCTGCGCCTATGAGGCGCTGGTGCGCGGGGCCGCCGGCGAAAGCGCCGCGTCGGTCCTTTCGCGCGTTCCAGGCGGCTTGCGGACCGAATTCGATGTCCGCGTCGGAATGGCCGCAGTCGGGAAAGCGATGCGGATGGGACTGGGCGCTTCGGGCGCGGCGTTAACGATCAACATGACGCCCGCGACCTCGCTCGTCGCGGCGCGAACGCTGTTGCGCATGATGGAGGCGATGCACGATGCCGGGCTCGCCATGCACCGGATGATCTTCGAACTCACCGAGAGCGCGCAGCTCGAGGATCGCGAGGCGCGCGCGGTGGCGCTGGCGATCCGCGCCCATGGCTTCAGGCTCGCCCTCGACGATTTCGGCGCCGGCTATTCGGGGCTCGTCACACTCGCCCAGTTGCCGACAGACTGGGTCAAGCTCGACATGGCGTTGATCCGTCACATTGACCGGGATCCGGCGCGCAGGCTGATCGTCGCGAAGGTGGTGCAGATGTTGCGCGATCTCGGGCGCGAGGTGGTTGCCGAGGGGATCGAGACGCCGGGAGAGCTCGCCGCGGTGCGCGCGCTCGGGATCGCGAAGGTGCAGGGGTTTCTGCTCGGCCGCCCGTCGCGGACCGAACTGCGGGCGCGCCCAGGCCCGCTGATGCGCGTCGCCTGATCTATCGCGGAAAATGCGTTCCGACCGGCGGGAACCCGGCATTCCGACGTGCGCACGTCCCGGCTCGTCGCAATTATGTTACCTGTTTGCAACAGTATCACGTTGTCTGAGGTTAATGAAACTTCGCGTGTCGCCGTTCATTTCGTCAATCCAGCCCGCGGGGTCCGCGGGGAATGACGAAAGAATGGAGTACCCATAATGAACAACCGTGTCGCACTTATCGCCGCTGCCTCGCTGGCCGCGATCGCCGCCACCCCCGCCGCTGCGCAGGACGAAGCCCCGTTCAGCGGCTTCCGCGTCGGCGCCGAAGCCGGCTACGACATGCTGCGTTCGGGCAGCACCGAGGATGTCGACACCAGCCGCGACCTCAACCAGGACATCGACGGTGTGAACTTCGCCGGCGTCGTCGGTTACGATGCCGCGGTGGGCGAGAAGCTCCGCATCGGTGCCGAGGCTTCGTTCGGCGACAGCACGGCCGACTGGGACAACGACAACAACCAACCGAACGTGTTCAATCTGGGCCGCGTCAACGCCGGACGTGAAATCTACGTCGGCGGCCGTGTCGGCTACGTCACCTCGCCCGACCTGATGCTCTACGTGAAGGGTGGTTACACCAACCAGCGCTTCGGCATCGAGGGCACCGACGGCACCACCAGCGTCAGCCAGCGTCTCGACACCGACGGCTATCGCATCGGTGCGGGCGCGGAATATGCGCTGTCGAGCAACATGTACGCCGGCCTCGAGTATCGTTACTCGAACTACTCGAAAGGCGAGCTGGATTTCAACGGCACCACGCCCGACGGCAGCCGGTTCAACATCGACACGGACCGTCACCAGGTCGTCGCGACCGTGGGTGTGCGCTTCTAGGCGATAGCGCTCCCACGGGAGGCGGGCGGGGGTCGCAGCGGCGGCTCCCGCCTTTTTTTTGAAACCCTTTCAGCCGGTCCGCTCGGGATAGGCGATGGCGAGCACTTCCCATTCCTTTTCGCCGCCGGGCAACCGGACCGTGCGCAGGTCGCCCGCCGCCGCGCCGCGCAGCGCGCGGGCGAGCGGGCTCGACCAACCTATGCGGTCAGCGCCCGCGTCCTGCTCATCGTCTCCGACGATCGTGACGGTGCGGTGGGTATCGTCCTCGTCGGCGATCTCCACGCAAGCGCCGAAGAAGACCCGGCTCTGGTCCGGCTGGTCGGCGGGATCGAGCACGCGGGCAGCCTTCATCCGCCGTGCCAGATGCGCCAGCTCCCGGTCGATCTCCCGCATCCGCTTGCGGCCATAGAGATAGTCGCCGTTCTCGCTGCGGTCGCCGTTCCCCGCCGCCCAGCTCACGATCTCGGTGATCCGCGGCCGCTCGGTGCCCAGCAGGTGATCGTAACGCGCCTTGAGCGCGGCGTAACCGGCGGGGGTGATCGGGTTGGAGGGTGCCGAAGCCGCGCTCACGCCTTCTGGCTGTCGAGCCATTCCTCGAGCCACTTGATCGAGTAATTGCCCGAAAGCACGTCGTCCTGCTGGATCAGCTTCTGGTGGAGCGGGATGTTGGTCTTTACGCCCTCGACGACCATTTCCTCCAGCGCCCGCCGGAGCCGCATGATGCAGCGTTCGCGATTGCGGCCATAGACGATAACCTTGGCGATCATGCTGTCGTAATAGGGCGGGATCTTATACCCCGCGTAGAGCCCGCTATCGACGCGGACGTGCATCCCGCCCGCCGCGTGGTAGTAGCTCACGGTGCCGGGGCTGGGGGCGAAGGTCCAGGGGTCCTCGGCGTTGATGCGGCATTCGATGGCGTGGCCGCGGAACTGGACGTCTTCCTGCTTGCAGCTGAGGTCCGCGCCTTCGGCGATGCGGATCTGTTCGCGGACCAGGTCGATGCCGGTGATCATCTCGGTGACCGGGTGTTCGACCTGAAGGCGGGTGTTCATCTCGATGAAGTAGAACTCGCCGTTCTCCCACAGGAATTCGATCGTGCCCGCGCCGCGATAGCCCATGTCGGCCATCGCCTTCGCGCAGATGCCGCCCATGCGATCGCGCTCCTCGGCGGAAAGGATGGGAGAGGGCGCTTCCTCCAGCACCTTCTGGTGGCGGCGCTGGAGCGAGCAGTCGCGCTCGCCCAAATGGATCGCATTGCCGCGCCCGTCGCCGAACACCTGGAATTCGATGTGGCGCGGATTGCCGAGATATTTCTCGATATAGACGGTGTCGTCGCCGAAGGCGGCCTTGGCCTCGCTGCCGGCCTGCTTGATGAGCGTTTCCAGATCGTCGGGGCCGGTGCAGACCTTCATGCCGCGCCCGCCGCCGCCGCTCGCGGCCTTGATGATGACGGGATAGCCGGCGGCCTCTGCGATGACGCGCGCCTCCGCGATGTCGCTCACCGCGCCGTCGCTGCCGGGAACCAGCGGCAGGCCGAGCACGCCTGCGGTGCGCTTGGCCTCGATCTTGTCGCCCATGGTGCGGATATGTTCGGGCTTGGGCCCGATCCAGGCGATGTTGTGCGCTTCCACGATTTCGGCGAAGCGGGCGTTTTCGCTGAGGAAGCCGTAACCGGGATGGATCGCGTCGGCCTGGCTGATCTCCGCCGCGGAGATGATGTTGGCGATGTTGAGATAGCTGTCGGTCGCGGGCGGCGGGCCGATGCAGACCGCGTGATCGGCCAGGCGAACGTGCATCGCGTCGGCATCGGCGGTGGAATGCACCGCCACCGTCTCGATCCCCATCTCGTGCGCGGCACGGTGGATGCGCAGCGCGATCTCGCCGCGGTTGGCGATCAATATACGTTTGATACCCACGCGAAGCCTATCCGATCACGACCAGCGGCTGGCCGAATTCGACCGGCTGGGCATTGTCGACCAGGATCGCCTTGACCGTGCCCGCCTTGTCGGCGGCGATCGGGTTCATGACCTTCATCGCCTCGATGATGAGGACGGTCTGGCCCGCCTTAACCGTATCGCCGACGGCGACGAAATTCGCCGCTTCCGGTTCGGGCGCGAGATAGACGGTGCCGACCATCGGCGAGGTCAGCGCGCCGGCCGTGTCCTGGCCCGGCGCAGGCGTCTCAGTCGCCGCCGGGGTCGGCGGTGCGGGCTGCGCGGGGTCCTGCGTCATCGGCGCGTAGTGGATGGGGGCGGCCATCGCGGCCCCGCCGCCGCCGCGCGCGACGCGGATCTTGCGGTCCCCGTCCTCGACCTCGATCTCGCTGAGCCCTGTTTCGGCCAGCAGTTCGGCAAGCTCGCGCACCAGCGAGGTATCGACGTCGATGCCACTCTTGCGCCCGGCGCCCTTGTCGTGATCAGCCATACAGCCCCTTGAATCTTCGTGCGCGGGCCTATGCTCGCCCGCAGAGCGCGAGGCAAGTGCCCGCAGCTTCCGGCAGGGGTCCTGACCCTAGAGAGCGGCGGCTTTTTTCAGCGCCACGAGATAGCTGTCGGCCCCCAGCCCCTTGACCTCGGCCACCGCGCCCATCCCGACATAGGAATGGTGACGGAACGCCTCGCGCGTCGAGGGGTCGGAAAGGTGCACCTCGATGACCGGCACCGAAATCGCCTTGATCGCATCGAGCAGCGCGATCGAGGTGTGGGTATAGGCCGCGGCGTTCAGGAGCACCGCCTTCGCGCGGTTCGCCTGCGCCTCGTGCAGCCAGTCGACCAGCGCGCCCTCGTGATTGGACTGACGGAACTCTATCCCGACGCCCAGACCCTTCGCCTGCGCGCGCACATTGGCCTCGATATCGGCGAGCGTGTCGCGCCCGTAGATCGCGGGCTCGCGCGTGCCGAGGAGATTGAGATTGGGTCCGTTGAGGACATAGACGACGGGTTGCATGGGACCGCGTTAGCGCGGCGGCGCGCCCGGCGGAAGCGGCTCGAGGGCGATGGTGAGCTGGCCCTTGCGCGGATCGAACACCGCCGCGAGCCCGGCGGCGCGCAATTCGTCGATTCCTACGAAGGTTCCGGCAGCCGGGGCTGCCGCCAGCCGCGCGTATTCCGCTTCGGGCATCCGCAGCTTGAACAGGCCGAGGAGACCGCCGAGGTGCACCGTCGCAAAGCCGTCGCCGTAATCGCGCAGCGTGACTGCGCCGAGCGTGCGAGTGCCGACCACCACGCTCGGAAACACCTCGGTATAGGACTGCCCGACGGGGGCGAGGCGCACCGGCGCGGATGGCACGAGGCTCGCGGGTGCTGGCGGCGGCGTGACAGCGCGCGGCGCGGGAGAGGGGATCGCCTGCGCGGGAAGGGAAAGCGGCTCGACGGGCGTGGGCGGCGGCGGAGGCAGCGGCGGGCGCACCGCTTCGCGCTGAGGCTGTGCCGCTGCCAGGGGCGGAAGCACTATGTCGGGCGCCAGGGTTTCGAGCGGGGCGAGCGGCGGCTCGGTTGCCGCCTGCGCAACCGGCTCGGCAGCGAGCGGCACAGCGGGCGCGGGCAGGGCAGCCTCGGTGGTCGCAAGATCCGGTGCTGCGGCTGCCTCCGGTGGCGGGGGCGATAGCGGCGGAGCGGCTTCGGGCCCTGGCTGTGCTGCGGGACCGAACTCAGCCGTCGCCACCTCGGCGGGCGGCGGAGGCGTTTCGCCCCCCGCGCTGCGGTCAGCAGGCTCGGGCAACGGAAAGCTCTCGGCAAAGGCTTCAGAGGCGGAAACGGCGGCGACCGGCGGCGGTGCGGGCGGGGCGACAGGGGCGTGGCGCGGTTCGGGCGGGATAGTCGGACGGGTAACCACCCTCGCAGCCTGGCGCGGTGACGGGGCGGTGGCAGGCTTGGGGTCGGACGCGGTGGCGGGCGCCACTGGCGGGAACAGCACGAAAGCGGTTTCGGGCAGCATCGCCTCCTGCGTGGGCGCCGCGGAAGGAACGGCTGCGGGCGGCGACACCGGGGCTCTTGAAAGCGGGGGCGACTGGACATCGGAATCCGCACGGGGCGTCAGCAGGAGCGCCGCCGCCCCACCCGCGGCAAGTATCGTGACCAGCGACGCCGAAACCTTGAGCGCACGGCGCGGGGGCGCGTAGCGGGTCTGCGCTTCGCGAAACGCGCTGCTTCGCCATTCGACTGGCGGCAGGGCAGGGCGAGCCATGGCCATCTTCGAGTTGCTCCAGCCCGAAACGCTTCGTGCCTAGCAGGTTTCCCGGGACAGGGCATTCTCACCCGCAACGGTTTCCGGGGAAATCGTGACCCGCGCGATTACCGGGTTGCCCGCTCCGGCCGAGCGCGCCTCAGCTGTCCACGCCCTTCACCTTCCCCCATTGCCGCGCCGCGGTGTAGCCGAGGTAACCGGTGCCGAAGAGGGCGTAGAGCGAATCCGGGATCGCAGCGAGATAGGCCGTCATCCCGCTGCCTATCGCGGCCGCCTTGGCCGGGCTGAACGCGGCGACGAGGCCCATCGGCACGGCGAACAGGATCAGCGCGTACATGACGTAGAGAAAGCTCGGGCGGGCGCGGCTGGTCCAGGGGTCGGCGCTCTGCGCCTCGGCTACGATGGCCGAAAGGCGTGCCTCGATCAGCTGCATCTCCTGCGTGCCCTGGAGCTGGAGCAGTTCGAACTTCGCCTTCTCCCGCGCCGTCTTGTCGGGGATGACCTTGTCGATGATCGAGGCGATTGGGGCAATGAGCGAATCGAAGAGGGGCATGGTGGTTCCTTTGCCACTCACAAATAACCATGTCGGTTCAAAATGTCAAGATTTTTCCCGTTCGCAATCGGGCGAGCTGCGCTCAAGCCGGATGCTGCTCGCGATCATGTTCCGATGCCGGCATCCTGATCAGGCGACTTGAACGCGGCGCTCCGCCGCGATCCGTTCGTAGAGCGCGAAAAGGTCGGCGAAATGGTCCTCCATGCCCCGCACCTTCCGCGAGGGCGGGTACGGCGCGAAGCGGTCGGGCAGGGCGAGGATTGCGCGCACCGCGTCATCTCCGTCGGTGGCGTGGAACTGGAGTGGGGGGTCGGCGAAGTCGCTCGCCCCTCCGCGATCGGGGGCGATCACGGGAATGCCGCTGGCCCGGGCCTCGGCGGTGGTCATGCCAAAGGTCTCCGCCTCGCAGCCGTGGAGCAGCGCGTCGGCGCTGGCGAGGATGGCGGCGAAGCGGTCGCGCTCGCGCACCGGCTTGAACAGGCGGATGTGCGGATTGCCGCCGATGGCGCGCACGATCTTGTCCTTCGCGCGCCCCTCGCCGAAAATCGCCAGGCCGACCTGCCGGTGCCGCCCGGCCAGCGTCGCCGCCTCGACCAGCATCGGCACGCGCTTTTCGTTGGCGAGGCGTCCGGCAGCCACCAGCAGCGTCGCCTCCGGCCCCAGCGCGCATTCCGCGAGGAGCTCGGCCCTGAGCCTCTCCGACCGGTGCGCCGGGCTGAAGACGCCCGGCTGCACGCCCATCGGCAGGTTGAAGACATTCCCGACCCCGCCTTCGATCATCCGCTCGGCGAGATTGGAATTGGCGCAGATCACCGCGCTGAAGGTGCGCCCGAATTCGCGCAGCCGTTCCCAGAACCAGTCGAACTGGCGGTCCACCGCGTCGGTGCTCGCGAGCCGTTCGAACCAGCGGTAGACATGGGCCGAGAGCGGCTCGGAATGCATGATGAAGGCCTTGGGCACGTCCGGTCGCCAGCTCATCGCGACGCTGGCGCTGCGCCACGGGCTCGACGCTTCGACGAAATCGGGATTCAGCCGGTCGAGCTCGGCATGGACGGGCGCGGCGTCGGTGAAGGCGAAATACTTGCGGTCGAGCGGGAAGCGCGGGCTCGGCAGCCCGACGATCCGCGCCGACGGGCTTATCTCGCGGATGTTGTATTCGGCGTCGGGTGCCAGGATCGTGATGTCCTGCCCGAAGCGTTCCGCCATCCGCAGCTTCTGATCGACATAGGTGCGGATGCCGCCGCCGAAGGGCGTGTAGAAGCCGCAGACATCGACGATGCGCATCCGGGCCTAATGGCCCTAGAGCGGCCTCATGCCAAGCCCGCGCTGGTAGTTCATCACGACATCGATACGGGTCGGCGAACTACCGGCGCTTGCGCTTGCCTTCGCGGCCTTGGGCTTGCTGAGGCCGAGCTTGGGATTGCCGGCGAAGCCGATCCCGTCGGTGCGCCAGCCGAACTTGCGGTTCGAATCGCGGTCGTGGAGCACCATCACGCCATAGCGGCCAGCACTGGGCACGCGCACGCAGATGACCGGCGTACCACTCGACGGGACGTCGATGACCACCCGGCGGAAGGTCTTGCCGGCAGCGACGAGCACGTTGTCGTCGGCGAGGAACTCTCCATCGACCGCAGGATAGACCTCGACCTTGAGAGTACCGCTGCGGTCCTTGAGGCCATTGACCCCGACGAGGAAGGCCGGGCCGCTCTCGCCCGGGCGGCAGCGCCCCTCTGCCTTGCCGAGATCGGGCGTCGAAGGAATGGTAGGCGCGGCGGCGACCAGCAGGGGCAGCATGGCCGCAACCAGCAGGGTGCGTGTCATCGTCTGTCTCCTTTGGCGAGGTCGAATAATCCGAAAAATAGCGCCAGAATCAAGTGGGTGGACAGGATCAGCGCTGCCATCATCGCCATCAGCGCGGCAATCTCGACATCCTGTCCCAATGCCAGCACCGCGATCCCGGCGAAAACCACGTCCTTGTTCGGCACGAAGGGCAGGCGGCTGACGAGCAGGCGGATGGCGGACAGGACCAGCCACCAGCCGATCTCGACATCGGGCAGCACCAGCGCCCACAGCACCGCGTTGAGCGCGGTGGTGGCGATGATGCGCGCGACGTGCACGCCGAACACGGTCCACAGCTCGCGGCGGGTCAGCGAGAAGATCTGGCGGCGCAGCAGGAACGGCACCAGCGAGATCGCCACCACGAAGGCCAGCGACCACGCGATGTCGTTGCCGTACTGCTTGAGCGGCAGCAGCGCGAGATAGGGATAGGCCAGCGCGATGAAGGCGAGCGTCATCACGTTGCCCGCCACCGCGGACATGATCGCCACGTCCTTGACCGCACCGAACGGGGTCGCGTCCATCGGCACCTTGCGCCGCGCCCAGGTATAGAAATAGACCTCGCCCAGGTAGCCGAGCAGCAGCTCGTTGTAGATCAGCTTGCGGATCAGCGCGCCCATCGCCTGCGCGGTCACGCCCCACAGCTTGCGGAAGATCAGCCATTCGCTCGCCGGACCCGCAAGGTAGCTGAGCGCGAAGACCAGCCAGAACAGCGGCGAGCTCGGCACCAGCGCGGTGATATCCGACAGGTTCAGGCCGCGTGCCTGCCAGACCGCCGCCGCCAGCACGAGCAGCGACAGCGCGGTGGTCAGGATCTGGCCCCAGCTCCACTTGCGCGTGCGGTCCTGCGCCTCGAAACCGGAGGCACCCGGCGCGGCATTGCTCGTCGAAAGGGCGAGGGTGGGGCTGGTCATCACCTTGTCCGAAGGGGGTTCGTGGTTCAGCACGGCGCGGTCCGATCGCTGCGGTTGTCCGGAGTGTCGGCCCTGTGCGCGGCAACCGGATCGACCAGCGCCTGCATGGCCGCGAGATAGGAAGGCACCGCTTTCGCAAGCGTGAACGAGGCGGCGATGGCGCGCATCGCCTCCACCGGCGGGGTCATGGCGGCGGCGCGCTCCATCGCCGCGCCCAATGCCCCGGCATGACCCACCGGCGCAAGCGCGCCGAATTCGCCGTGGTGGAGAAGCCAGCCCATGCTGGCACAGCAGTCGGTTGTGGCGATGGGCCGCCCGGCGGCAAGCGCCTCGGTCACAACCGCGGGCACGCCCTCGTAATCGGAGGAGAGGACGAGCGAATGGCAGGCGTCGAGCAGCGGGCGAACGTCGGCGACATGGCCGAGCATCTCGACCTGCGGACCGAGGCCGAGTGCGGCGATGTGCCGCTCGATCCGCGCACGCTCCGGCCCCTCGCCGGCGATGGTGAGCCGGTCGGACGGGGCGGCGATCCCGGCAAAGGCGTCGACCAACAGCGGCAGGTTCTTCTGCCGGTTGAGGCGCGCGACGGCGAGGAAGTGGCGGCCCTCGCCGCGCGGCGGCGGGGGAACGGCCGAGGTGGCCATTTCGTCATCGCGCAGCGCAGGGTCGGGGATCGCGGTCGCGCGGTCGGGTGCGATGGCGAGTTCGTCAACAAGTTGCGGCAGCATCGGCTCCGCCAGCGCCACGAAACGGTCGAGCAGCCGCCCCTGGATGCGCAGCCATACCCGGTACATCGCCTGCACCGGCGCGGGAAGGTCGGGCCGGACGAGATCGTTGCTGATCTTCACCAGCACCGGCGGGCAGCGGCGTCCGAGCAGCAGCTTCATCATCACGCAGACGATGGTGTAGGTGTTGCCCGCGCAGAAGATCGCGTCTGCGGGGTGGCGGCGGAGATAGCGCCACAGGCACCAGATCAGCCAGGGCGTCTCCCATGCGGCAGTGGAGACCGGCTCCGGCCTCGTGACATAGGCAAGGTCAGGCGTCGCCGCGCGCATCAGTTCGCGCGTCGGCCCCCGGTCGCGGCCGAGCACGACCGTCACCTCATGCCCCGCCGCCTGCCAGCGCTCGGCAAGCCGCAGGCCGACGCGCTCCACGCCGCCGGGCTCGAAGCTGTGGATCGGGACGCAGATGCGCATGGACGCTCGCGGCGCTCAGGCCGCCAGCAGGTCGGCGTAGCGCGACGGACGGCGGCGCTTGGTGAAGGCGGCAAGCGTGCGGTCGATGCTGTCGAGAATGCTCTGCTTGGTGACGTCGCCGGGGTGCACCGCAACCCGGACCGTATCGAGCGGGCGGAGGAAATTGCGCCCGGCCCAGGCGGCGAGCAGCGACGAGGCGGTGCGCGGCCCGCTGCGGCTGGCCCAGGTGATGACGGGCCCCCTGGCCACGACCTCGCCGGTGGCGGGCTTCCAGACCTTCATGTGGTCCTCGGCAAGCGCGAAGCCGCTCTGGGCCAGTGCCTCGTGCGCGCCGGGGCCGTAGAGCCAGGCCGGCGCGATGAAACCGGCGACCGGACGACCGGTCATGTCCTCCACCAGCGCCTTGCCGTCCGCCATGCGGCGCGCGGCAGCCTCGCGCGACAGGCCGAGGAACTCGCCCTCGCTGGCGGTCATGTGCTTTGCCTTGAAGGCGGCGACGCCCGAGTGTTCGGAGCGGTCCTGATGATACCAGCCGTGGACGAACATCTCGATCCCCCGGTCGGCCCAGCCGCGCAGCTTGCGCGCGAAAGCCATGTCGCCCCGAATTGCGCTGCCGTTCCAGTGCTCGGGCACGACCAGCATCGCGTATCGCGGACCGCCCAGATGTCGCTCGAACCGCGTCGCCAGTCGCTCGACCGCATCGAGCGAGCCGGGGTGCACGTCATGGATCGCGGCGATCAGGCGTTTGGTGGGCTGTTCCGACATCGATCCCTGCTCGGTTTGGGCGAGCGCCATGTAGGAACTCGCGACCCAAACGGCAAATCGCCCCACCTGCCTTGGCAAGCGGGGCGATTGCTTCGGATCGCGGAAGGGGCAGGGCGCCCCGCCCGATTACATCTTGTAGGTCAGGCGCAGGTAACCGAACTGGCCCGGGATGTCGTAGGTGGTCGGGTCGTAGTTCGGCCCGGTGCAGGTGTTGCAGGGCGGCGGGCCGACGTCGAAGACGTTGAGCAAGCCCGCGGTCAGCTTGAACGCGCTGTCCATGAAGCCGGGCGTGAAGCCGATCTGCAGGTCGGTGTAGAAGCGCGTGTCGAGCACGTTTCCGTCCGATTCCGTCACCTTGTCGATGTAGCGGCCCGTCACCGAGGCATCGAAGCCGCCCAGCGCCCAGCTCAGCACGCCTGTCGCCTTGAACTTGGGGTAGGACTGGTCGGGGAAGCCACGGGTAGTGCCGCGATAATCGATCGTCGCCACGCCGCCCGCCGTGGGGAAGGTTTCCTCGTATTTGTCGAGGAAGTTGGCGTTGAGCGACAGACCGAAAATGCCCGCGCCGCTTTCGCGCGAACGGAAGGTCATGGTCGCGTCGATCCCGCTCGTCCGGATCTGCCCGATGTTCTGCAGCAGGCCCTGGATCGCGGAGACGATGCCGCTGCCGGTGCGGGTCGTGTTCGCGCAGGCCGCCGGGTCGGCAAGGAAGGCGCAGCGGGTCAGCGTGACCTGCGGGTTGATGGCCGCGATCGCGCCGTCGACGGTGATGTCGTAATAGTTCACCTCGAGCGCGAAATCGCTTGCGAAGCCGCCCCGCGCCCACTCCGGGCTATAGACCGCGCCGAACAGCCAGGTCGTGCTGGTCTCGGGTGCGAGGGCGCGATTGCCGCCGGTCAGGGTCGGGAGCTGGCCGCCGTTGGGTTCCTGGTAACTGCCGTCCGCGGGCACGCCGTCGGCAATGCAGTTTGTGCGCACGGTGGCGTTGGTCTGCCACGGCGAGCCGGTGACATTGGTGCAGGGATCGTCGATCGGCGCGTCGGCGCGCGACTGGGCGCCGAACAGCTCGCCCAGTGCGGGGGCGCGGAAGCCCTCGGCATAGGAGCCGCGCAGCAGCAGGTCGCGGACCGGCTTCCAGAGCACCGTGCCGGTCAGGCTGGTGTTGTCGAAGCCCGTCGAATAGCTCGAGTTGCGGGCCGCGCCGCTGAGTTCGAGCTGCTGGAAGAACGGCGTGTCGGACAGCAGCGGCAGACGGATTTCGCCGTAGAATTCGTCCGAGGTGTAGGAGCCGCTGGCCGCCTGTGCGGGAATGTCGGCGCCAAGGCCGGCCTGGATGACCGGGTCGGGCGTGAACGAGCCCGCCTGGTAGCGATGCTCGTAACCGACCGCGATGCCGACGGGGCCACCCGGAAGGTCGAACAGCTCGCCGGAAAGGTTTGCGGTGTAGTCCTGCAGCTTCTGGTCCGACCGTGACTTCTCGTCGAAGGCGATGAAGCCCAGCATGGCCGGCGTGATCGAGCCTTCGCCGCCGAAAATGTTGAGCGGGACGCAGCTGCCGGTGCAATTCGCCACCGGACCAAGCGCCTGCGCGACGCGGGCGGCGTTGACATTGCCGGTGAACAGCTGGTGCGCATCGTTGAGGCCGAAGACGGCGTTGACGTCCCAGTAGAAGGTCCGCTCGCCGAGGCCGAACTGCCCGTCGAGCGTGGCGGCGATCCCGAAGGTGTCGACGTTCTGGGTGTAGGTGCGCTGGCCGTTCTCGACCAGGCGACGGCCGATGAAGCTGTACGTCGCCGGCTGGCCGTTGGTGCCCGAATTCAGCGTTATGCCAAACGGGTTGAACGGGTTGGTTACGTCGATCGACACGGTATCGAGCAGATTGCCGTTGCCCGCGTCAGGGCCGATGAACAGCGGCAGGAACGCCGCCTGGTTCTTCGAATTGCGGCGGTTGTAGTTGAGGCGCACGCGCAGATGGGTGTCCTCGGCCACATCAACCACCGTGCTCAGCCAGGCGCCATAGCGTTCCGACGGGGTGACCAGCAGGTTGAAGGGCGAGAAGTTGAAACGGTCGGCGCTGGTGAAGGCCCGGAAGTCACCGCCCGTCAGTGTCGGATCGTAGACTCCGCGCGTGGTGAGCGGGTAGTTGCGCACCGTGACGCTGCCGCCCGCCGGCAGCGACGGGTTACCGGGATTGAACGCGATGCGTCCGCCGCGCGTGGCCGAGGAACAGCCGCCGACCGGATCCGAGCAGCTCGTCTGGCCGGGATTGGGGAATGCGGTCAGCGCCCGGTTGGCGGTGCGCACCTCCTCCTGATTCACGTAATCGACGCCGAAGGCGAGGCGCACGCCAGTGCCCTGGATGCCGTAGCTGAGGCCCAGCTCGGTCGTCTCGCCATCGCCCTCACCAAGATACTGGCCGTACTTCGCAGAGGCCTTGAGCCCGTCCTGCCGGTCCTTGGTGATGATGTTGACGACGCCCGCGATCGCGTCAGAGCCGTAGAGCGGCGACTGGCCCGACTGCAGCACCTCGATACGCGAGATCATGCCGGCGGGGATCGAGTTGAGGTCGACGGTCGAGGGGATGCCGCTCGCCGCAGTGGCGGAAACGTAGCGCAGCCCGTCCACCAGCACGAGCGTGCGCTTGGCGAGGAGGTAGCGCAGGTCGATTTCGGCCGTGCCCGCGCCGACGCCGCCGCCGTCCTGCGGGTTACCGATATTGCCCGAATTGTTGAACTTGGTGTTCAGGCCGCCCGCCGCACTGGGCAGACGCTGGAGAATGTCGGCGACCGAGGACAGGCCGGTCTGCGCGATGGCCCCTTCGTCGAGGCTGACGACAGGCGAAGGATTGTCGAGCGGGTTGCGGCGAATGCGGGAGCCGGTGACGATGATCGCCTCCGTCCCTTCCTGTGCCGCGGCATCGGTGCCGCCGATGTCGACATCCTGCGCGAAAGAGGGCGCGGGAGTAAGCAGCGCGAGGGCGGAAACGCCGATCGCGAAAGATGCCGTGAGACGCATGAAGATACTCCTGTTGGTCCGAGCCGACAGAATCGCGCGCATCCTTGCTCAACGGCAATAGAAACTTGCCGCCGTTCGCAGAATTGCCACGCCGTGTTACAATTGTGACACAGCAGGGCAGTCCGCCGCCCTGTGCAGCTGCCGAGGTCCGGGTAGCGGTCGCTCGGGAATTCGTTGCTGCGCGATTCTGCCCATCGCCTCGCCCATTCGCCCCTTCGCACCGTTCGCTCGGGCAGCCAGTCGCTCTCGAAAGCAATCTCGCCGGGAGCGAACAGGACGACGATCAATGCGGGATCGACCCATCCGGCCAGCCAGCCATCCGACCTCGAAGGTCGAGGAACTGGGCGGGGTTGGCAGAAAATCTTGAGTCCACTGGTCGGGACGAGAGGATTCCCGACCAGGAAATCTTCGCTTGCGCCGATATTCCGAAAACCGCAGAAATCCGCCGTTTTTCACCAGAGCGCTTCTTGTGAATCGGTTCAGGAATACAGTCAAGAGCACACTCAGGAGCACAATTGTGTTCCTGAGGAATACATTGCCACGATGCTTGACGCGTCAGGACCCGCGGCCGGACTTCCAGGCCGCGAAATAGGGCTCGAGCTCAGGCGGCAGTTCGGCTTCGAAGGCCGCGTCGATCGCATAATGTGGCATTGCCTCTGCGACCGCGTCTAGCAGCGCGTTGCCCTGCGCCACGTCCTTGCGGCGCTTGAGCGGATTGCGCTTGGCCTGCGCACCCAGCCACAGCTTGTGCAGTGCAAACCAGCGCGGATCTGGTGCAACGATACGAGCCGGAGTTGCGTCACGGCACGGCACCACCTGATCGACGCGACGCCCAGGTAACAACCACTCCTGTTCGGGGAGGGGCACTGGCTTGGGGCGGTCCGTGCGAGCCAGGGTAGCCGCGAGCGATGGCGCGACCAGCAGTTCCACCTCGTAAGCCTTGGCGTTGCGGGCCTGGAAATCGCGTTCCGAATTGACTGTGAATGTCGGATCGACTGCCTTCAGCATGTCCCACACCATCGCTTCGTTGGCGGCCTCCTCGGCCGCCCAAGCGAGATCGAAATCCTCGGTTTCGTCAGGCACGCCGATGAAGGTTCCAGCCGCCTCGATCGCATAGGCTGCCATGGCATTGGTCCCGACCACCAGCAGATGAGTGCCGAGCAATCCGCGTCGATCCGCTTCGCGCAGGATCGGACCGGCATCTGAAGACAGCACGGGCAACCGGAGTGCGCGGGCGATCCGACTGGTCTCGCCAAGCGCTGCTTTCGCGCCATCGCGGCGCAGCTTGGCGGCCTCCTTTGCGGCATGGTAGCTGTCGAACTGCTGTTGCTTCTCCTCGTCCCAAGCGCCCAAGCTCCTCCCATTGCCCGAGCGGTCGTGGATCTCGTAGAGATACTGATAAGAACCAACCTTTTTCCGCCGCAGGTCGTAGGGCAGAGCGAACAGAGCTCGCTCCGCATCGATCCACGCATCATAGCGCTGACGCATATTGATCAGCGACCGTTCCTGCTCGGCCGTGAAGGGGCGAATGATAGCCATCAGGCTTTTTATCCCACGAAATCCTCAACGTCTATAATGTGGGATAATTTCTCGCAGCGAACGTTTCCGCTCACCAGCGTTGCGAAAAGCAGCCCATCCGAAAAGATGGTGGGGGCATCTTTCGGGCCATTTACTTGATCGAACCCCGAAGGCTCGTTTTTGGGCTGTTCGGGGCCGTTGCCCTTGATCTCTGGTTTGTCGTTCATGCCGCCCTTCGATTCCAAAGGCGCGGTGTAGGACACTATGTGTCACGGCGAAATTCCGTATGCCAGCGGGATACACCCCGCGGTTTTGGCTGGGACTCAGAAATCCACTGGTCGGGACGAGAGGATTCGAACCTCCGACCCCCACACCCCCAGTGTGATGCGCTACCAGGCTGCGCTACGTCCCGATCAGTGGAGGGCGGCCCTATAAGAGCGGGCCGGGAGGTTGGCAAGCGGCTTGGAGACCCTTCGCGGGATTGTCGCAGCCGCGTTGCGATGGGCTTGCAATGCTGCTAGGCGCGCCCCCGTTTCGGAGCCGGCGCGAGCGCGCCGGTGCCGTCTTTGTCACAGCTACCGACAGGCTTCTTTCCCATGCTGACCCTTCTCGCCGCCGCAGCCCCCGGCGCCGCCGCCGCTCCGCCCGCCTGGGTCGGCTGGCTGCCCATCGTGGGCATGATCGCGATCTTCTGGTTCCTGATCATCCGCCCCCAGATGCGCCAGCAGAAGGAGCACCAGGCCAAGGTCGCCGGGCTCAAGCGCGGTGACGAGGTGCTGACCGCGGGCGGCATCCTCGCCAAGGTCACCAAGGTAGAGGACACCTATGCCGAGGTCGAGATCGCCAAGGGCGTGCGCGTGCGCGTGCTGAAGGCGACCATCGGCGAGGTGGTCAATGCGGCGGGCGGCAGCGCCCCGGCCAACGACTGAGCGGAGCGCGACGCGGATGCTCGACTTTCCCACCTGGAAACGCGCCTGGCTGTGGTTCATCACCCTGGCCTGCGCACTTGCCGCGCTGCCCTCGCTGGTCTCGCTGACCGGGGCCGGCTGGCCGAGCGCGCTGCCCGACCCGAAGGTCAACCTCGGTCTCGACCTCGCCGGCGGGAGTCATATCCTCCTCGAGGCGGACAGCAAGCAGGTCGCGCAGCAGCGGCTCGAGACGATGGAGGAATCGGTTCGCGGCGCGATGCGGCTGGCATCCCCGCGCATCCAGATCGGCGACATCTCCACCCGCGGCGGAACGCTGAGCTTCATGCTCGCCAATCCCGCCGACATCGACCGGGCGCGCGAGGCGATCCTGCCGCTGATGAGCGGCAACGGGCTTTCGAGCGACTGGACGTTGCAAGTGGTCGACGGCAGCCGCTTCGTCCTCACCCCGACCAAGGCCGGGATCGACACCGCGGTCAAGGACGCGATGAACACCGCGGTCGAGGTGGTGCGCAAGCGCATCGACGCGCTCGGCACCCGCGAGCCGACGATCATTCGCCAGGGCGACACCCGCATCGTGGTGCAGGTGCCGGGCCTGCAGGACCCGACCGCGCTCAAGAAGCTGCTCGGCCAGACCGCCAAGCTCGAATTCAAGCTGGTCGACGAGAGCGCGCTGCCAAGCGACGTCGCGCAGGGTATCGCCCCTCCCGGCAGCCAGATCTTCCCCTTCGCCGACGGCCCCCAGCAGGGCCAGAGCCTGGCGGTGAAGCGGCTGGGCGGCATCCGCGGCGACAACCTCACCAATGCGCAGGCGGGCGTGAACCCGCAGACCAACCAGTCGATCGTGTCGATCCAGTTCGACCAGACGGGCGGCAAGCGCTTCGCGGACCTGACGACCAAGAACGTCAACAAGCCCTTCGCCATCATCCTCGACGGCAAGATCCTCTCGGCGCCGAACATCAACGAGCCGATCCTGGGCGGAGCGGCGCAGATCTCGGGCAGTTTCACGCCCGAAAGCGCCAACAACCTCGCCATCGCGCTGCGTTCGGGCGCGCTGCCGGTCGACCTGACGGTGATCGAGGAGCGGACCGTCGGCCCCGATCTGGGCGCGGATTCGATCCGCAAGGGGCTGATCGCGATGACGATCGGCTCGCTGCTGGTGATCGGGCTGATCGTGTTCAGCTATGGCCGCTTCGGGCTCTACGCGACCGCGGCCCTGGTGCTGAACGTGCTGATGATCCTGGGCATCATGGCGGTGATGAACACCACGCTGACGCTTCCGGGGATCGCCGGCTTCGTGCTGACGATCGGTGCCGCGGTGGACGCCAACGTGCTCATCAACGAACGCATCCGCGAGGAGCGAAAGCGCGGGCGGCGCGTGGTGGCCGCGGTCGAGACCGGCTACCACGAGGCGAGCCGCGCGATCTTCGACGCCAACATCACCAACTTCATCGCCGGCGTGCTGCTGTTCCTGTTCGGATCGGGCCCGGTGCGCGGCTTCGCGGTGGTGCTGGTGATCGGCCTTTTCACCTCCGTCTTCACGGGTGTGACGCTCACCCGCATGTGGGTCGCCGGCTGGCTGCGCAAGGCGCGCCCGGCAGACCTCAACCTTTAGGGGAACCGGAGACATGAAACTTCTGAAGCTTGTTCCCGACAACACCAACATCCACTTCCTGAAGTGGCGGGTGCCGTTTTTCGCGGTCAGCGTTATCCTGATCCTTGCCAGCTGGGCGCTGGTCGCGACGAAGGGTCTGAACTTCGGCGTCGATTTCGCCGGCGGGCAAGAGGTCCGCATGACCTTCACCCAGCACAAGGCGGCGCCGGTCGCCAGCTTGCGCGAACTGGTCGGGCGGCTGGGCTATGGCGAGCCGACGATCCAGCGCTTCGGCGGGGAAAACCAGGTCTCGATCCGCGTCCGCCTGCCCCAAAGCGCCGAGACCGTGCCCGGCGCCGCGGCGCAGATCGGCGAGCGGGTGATCGCCTCGGTCAAGGCGCAATATCCCGATGCTCGCAAGGACGGCAACGACACCGTGTCGGGCAAGGTCGCGGGCGAATTCCGCGACAGCGCGATCAAGGCGCTGCTGGCCGCGATGCTGGCGGTGGCGGCCTATATCTGGATCCGCTTCGAATGGCAGTTCGGCGTGGGAGGGTTGTTCGCGCTGGTCCACGACGTTTCGCTGACGCTGGGGATGTTCGCGCTGTTCCAGCTTGAATTCAGCCTCCAGATCGTCGCCGCGATCCTCGCGATCATCGGCTATTCGCTGAACGACACCATCGTCGTCTACGACCGCATCCGCGAGAACCTGAAGCGCTATCGCAAGATGCCGCTGCCCGAGCTGCTCGACCTCTCGGTCAACGAGACGCTGGCGCGCACGGTGATGACCAGCCTCACGCTGCTGATCGCGCTGATCCCGCTGCTGCTGCTCGGGCCGGAGAGCCTGTTCGGCCTGACCGCGGCGATCACGCTGGGTATCTTCGTCGGCACTTACAGCTCGATCTACATGGCCGCCCCGCTGCTGGTTTGGCTGGGTGTGACTTCGAACAGCTTCGTGCCGACCGAGAGCGCTGCCGAGCGGCAGGAGAAGATCGCCCGCGGGGAAGCGTGAGCGCGTCTGCCGGCACCGGGGCCGCCGCGCCGGTGCGCGTCGCGGCGCTGTACCGGTTTGCGTCTTTCGCCGATCCCGCCGCGCTGAAGGCGCCGCTGGAGGCCACGTGCCGCGCGCACGGCGTCAAGGGCACGCTGCTGCTGGCGGGCGAGGGCATCAACGGCACCATCGCGGGATCGCAGGCCGGGCTCGAGGCGGCGATCGCACATATCCGCGCGCTGCCGGGGTGCGACGGGCTCGAGGTCAAATGGTCCGACGCGCCCGCCATGCCCTTCCACCGCATGAAGGTGCGGCTGAAGCGCGAGATCGTGACCATGGGGGTGGAGGGCATCGACCCCACCGCCAGCGTCGGCACCTATGTCGCGCCCGAGGACTGGAACGCGCTGATCGCCGACCCCGATACGGTGGTGATCGACACCCGCAACGATTACGAGGTGAAGGTCGGCACGTTCGCTCGTGCCATCGATCCCGGAACCGCCAGCTTCCGCGATTTTCCGCGCTGGTTCCGCGCGCACCGTGACGAACTGCTGGGGGAGGGCCGCGAACCAAGGGTCGCGATGTTCTGCACCGGCGGCATCCGCTGCGAGAAGGCCACTGCCTTCCTCAAGGCCGAGGGGGTGGAGGAGGTCTTCCACCTCGAAGGCGGGATCCTCAAATATCTCGAAACCGTGCCTGAGGCCGACAGCCTGTGGGACGGCGAATGCTTCGTCTTCGACCGGCGTGTCGCGGTCGGGCATGGGCTCGTGCAGGGATCGCACAGCCTCTGCCACGCCTGCCGGATGCCGGTGAGCGAGGCGGATCGCGCCTCCGCTTCTTACGAGGAGGGCGTCAGCTGCCCTGCCTGCCACGCCACGCTCACGGAAGCGAAACGCGCCTCGGCCCGCGAACGGCACCGGCAGGAACGGCTGGCGGCGCAGCGGGGCGAGGCGCATGTCGGGGCGCGAATGGGATAGCCCGGCAAACCCTCGGGCCGACAAGCCGCTTGCCCGGTCCGCGACGATGGCTAAGTGTCGGGGCCCTGGCGTGGGAAAGCGGAAACACAGTGCAGAACGAACTCTATTACGGCGACAATCTGGATGTGCTGCGCCGCAAGATCGCCGCCGAGAGCGTCGATCTGTGCTACATCGACCCGCCCTTCAATTCGAAGCGCAACTATTTCCAGATCTACAATAACCAGGGCAGCGAAGACCGCGCGCAGGCGCAGGCCTTCGTCGATACCTGGAACTGGGGCGACGAGGCGGCGGACGGGCTCGCCTACATCCTCGACATCGAACGGCTTTCCCCGCGCGCGGGCGACACGCGCTGGACCGAGCAGACGGTCGAGTTGCTGCGCGGGCTGGAAAAGGTGCTCGGGCGCGGCAGCCTGCTCGCCTATCTCATCCACATGACGCTCCGGATCGTCGAAATCCACCGCGTCCTCAAACCCACCGGCAGCTTCTACCTCCACTGCGACCCGACCGCCTCGCACTATCTGAAACTGGTGCTCGACGCGGTGTTCTGCGGGCAGGGTGGGGACTATATCAACGAAATTGCTTGGTGCTATGCAAGCGGGGGCGTCTCGAAAAAGTGGTTTGCCAAAAAACACGACGTCATCTTTTACTATTCTAAGTCGTCAGAACGGACGTTCCATCAACAGTTTCGGCCCTACACCGAAGGCACACTCCAGCGCGGACTTACCCAATACAAGAAGAACCTCAACGAAGCTTATGAGTTGAAAGCCGAAGGCGCGGCGATGAGCGACTGGTGGCCTGACCTCACACCGCTGCTCAGCCCCACGATGAAGGAACGGCTAGGCTATCCGACCCAAAAACCGGAAACACTGCTCGAACGCATCATCAAGACAAGTTCGAACGAGGGCGATGTCGTGCTCGACGCCTATTGCGGCTGCGGCACCACCGTCGCAGTCGCGCAGCGGCTCGGGCGGCGCTGGATCGGCATCGACATCACCTATCAGTCGATCTCGCTGATCCTTAAGCGTCTTCAGGACCGCTACCCCGACGACTGGCCGGCGATCGAAGCGAACATCAAATTGGACGGCGTGCCGCGCGACCTGGAAAGCGCGATGGCGCTCGCCAACCGCAAGGACGACAAGACGCGCAAGGAGTTCGAGAAATGGGCGGTGCTCACCTTCTCGAAGAACCAGGCGCGCATCAACGAGAAGAAGGGCGCCGACGGCGGCATCGACGGGATCGCCTATTTCCTCCTCGACACCAACACCAACGGCAAGGCGATCTTCCAGGTCAAGAGCCGTCCCGGCAACCGCGGCGATCTGGCCACGCTCAATTCGGACCGTCAGCGCGAAAAGGCCGAGTTCGGCTTCCTGATCTGCACCGGCCTGGCCACCAAGCCGATGCGCGACGAGATCGCGGCGGTGGGCAAGTTCCGGCATCCGTTGCTCGACCGCGAGGATGACCGGTTGCAGGTGATCACCGTGGCCGAGCTGTTCGCGCCCACC
>JAJYQP010000079.1 GCA_021794525.1 Pseudomonadota bacterium
TGCCAGCCGCCCTCGTTGCCCAGCACGAACAGGCTCATCGCGTCGCTGCCGTGGTCCTCGCAGCGCAGGACGATCTCGCCGGGCACATTGTCGCGCTCGGCTACGGCGATCACGGGCGAGCCTTCATAGAATGCGGCGAGTTCCTCGCGCAGCGCGTCGGCGGTGACTTCCCCCGGCATCGCGCCGACATGCAGCGGCACCTCGACCACCATGCCGCGATAGGCGGGGACCACGGCGGGCGAGAAGATAACGCCATGCGCGAGACCTGCGTGCTGCTTCATTTCGGCACGGTGCTTGTGCTCGAGCCCCAGCGCATAGCTGCGGAACGCGATGTCGGGCTCCGCCTGTTCGAACCGCTCGATCAGCGCCTTGCCGCCGCCGGAATAGCCGCTCACCGCATTGACGGTCATCGGCCAGTCCGCGGGAACCAGTCCGGCGCGGACCAGCGGCGCGACCAGCGCCAGGAAGCCGGTCGGATAGCAGCCGGGGTTGGACACAAGGCGCGCTTCGGCGACCACGTCGCGCCCGACCAGCTCGGGAAAGCCGTAGGTCCACCCCTCCGCCACGCGGTGCGCGCTGGAGGCGTCGATCACGCGGGTTCCGCTCGCCGGGTCGATCAGCGCGACCGCTTCCTTCGCCGCCTCGTCGGGCAGGCAAAGGACGGCGACATCGGCCGCGTTGAGCGCCTCGCGCCGGGCATAGCTGTCCTTGCGCTTCGTTTCGTCGAGGAGGAGTATCTCGAACTCGGGCCGTCCGGCAAGCCGGTCGAGGATTTCGAGGCCCGTAGTGCCTGCAGCGCCGTCGATGAAAATGGTGTGGGGCATCAACTTCTTTCCAACCGCCGCTCACGCCGAGCCTGTCGAAGGGTGCTCGCGCTGACGTTTCGCCATTTCACGCTTCGACAGGCTCGGCATGATGAGCGGGCCTGCCAAGGTGAGTTCAGTCCCGTCGCAGCGCCGCCAGCGGGACATAGCCCACGAAGCCGTCCTCGCCCACCTGGCCCCAGGCCCACTGCCCGGCCATGTCGAGGACGTTGAACGGCACGCCTGCGGGCAAGGTGTCTCGCACCTCCGCGTCGTCGCGGGCGGCGGTGCGGAGCGGGCTGGCGACGGCCAGCGTGTGCGGCATCGGTTCGGCGTAATGCGGCACGAAGACCTTGCCCGCCAGGCGGACATGAGCGAGGTCGCCGCGCACCGGCCAGTGCGCGTCATCGAGCCTGACGCTCGGTCCGGTCAGGGCGAGTTCCCCCCTCGGGACGGCGCTCACGAAAAAGATCCCCATGTCATCAAAGCGCGCGGCGCTTAGCTTTCGCCGCCGGGTTCGGCAAGCGGGGGCGTGGGCCTGTCCTCATCCGAAACGGTCGCGGATCATGTGGAAGGCGGCGCGCAGGGCCAGCGCCTCGCCGCCCTTGGGACGCCCCGGTTTGGAGATGGGGCGCCAGGCGAAAGTGTCGAAATGCGCCCAGTCGATGCCGTCGCCCACGAACCGGTCGAGGAACAGGCCCGCGATGCTCGCCCCGGCAAAGCCGTTGGGGGCGCTGTTGCCGAGGTCCGCGATGTCGGAATTGAGATATTCGCGATAGGGCTCGGGTAGCGGCAGGCGCCAGACGGGGTCGTCGTGCGCCAGCCCCGCCCCGACCAGCGCCGACGCGGTCTCGTCACGCCGGGCCATCAGCGCCGGGAGGTCGGGGCCGAGCGCCACCCGGGCCGCGCCCGTCAGCGTCGCGAAATCGATCAGCAGCTCGGGCTTTTCCTCGCTCGCGCGGGTCAGCGCATCGCCCAGGATCAGGCGGCCCTCGGCGTCGGTATTGCCGATCTCCACGGTCAGCCCCTTGCGGCTCTGGAGCACGTCGCCGGGACGGAAGGCATTGCCCGCGATGGCGTTCTCGACCGCGGGCACGAAGCAGTGAAGCCGGACCTTCAGCCCCGCGCCCATCACCAGCGACGCCAGCGCCAGCGCGTGGGCGGCGCCGCCCATGTCCTTCTTCATCAGCAGCATTCCGGCGGCGGTCTTGATGTCGAGCCCGCCGGAATCGAAGCACACGCCCTTGCCGACAATCGCCAGCACCGGGTCGCCCTTCGCGCCCCAGGACAGGTGGATCATGCGCGGCGCGTGCTCGCGCGCGGCGGCCCGGCCCACCGCGTGGATCATCGGGTAGTCCTTGGCGAGCGTGTCGCCGCGCATCACCTCCAGCTTGGCGGAATGCGCCTTGGCGAGCTTTTCCGCCTCGGCCTCCAGCGCGGCGGGGCCCATGTCCTCGGCCGGGGTGTTCACGAGGTCGCGCACCAGCATCACCGCGCGCGCCTCCGCGATGGCAGGCGCGATCGCCTTCACCGATTTGGTCAGCAGGATACGCGGGCCGGGCGGATTTTCGGGCGTCTTGTAGCGAGTGAAGCTGTATTGCGCGGTCTGCCAGCCGTGCAGCGCGGGGCCGGGATCGTCCTTTGCCAGCCGGTAGCTCCCTTCGGGCAGCGCCTCGGCCAGCCTGGCGAGGCACCAGCTCGAAAGCTTGTCGGGGTCGGCCACGCCGCCGACCGCGAACCAGCCCTCGCCATCGGGCACGATCGCGGTCTGATAACCGGCGCCCTCGAACTTCTGCGCCTTGAGCGCCGCGCGCTGGGGGGCGGAGAGCGACTTGCTCCAGCCTTTGAAACCGTCCTTGTTGACGAGATGGATCGCGATGGCCGTCTGGCCCCTGTCGGGCTGGATCAGATCGGGAGTCTCGGCCATTGTGTATGCTTTCCGAAAAGAAGCGAAGGTCTGTCGATGCGCCACGCCCTGTTCCCGATTTCGCTGCTGCTGTCGAGCGCGGCATGTTCCTCGCAGGCCGACCTGGCGCGCGAGACAGGGGTCAAGGAGGATCCGGCTGCGCTCACCACGGCGCGGGCGACCGCTGCGGCGCGCGCCGAGGGCGTCGATTTTTCCGACAGCGCGAAGGAGAAGGGATGGGAGCGCAGCTTCGAATACGGATGGCCGGCCGCCGTCTCCACCCAGCCCGAACTGGCGAAGTTGCTGACGGCCGAGCGCGACAAGTTCCTCGCGCAGGAAAAAAGCGAGTGGGCAGACGCGCTGAAGGATTCCCCGACGGATTGCGTCTCCTGCGGGCAGCGGTCCTTCGCGCTCGAATGGAAGATGGTGGCCGAGACGCCGGACTTCCTCAGCCTGTCAGGCGCGGTTTCGACTTATACCGGCGGGGCACACGGCCTCTACGGGATGCGCTCGCTGGTCTGGGACGAGGTGCGCAAGCTGGCGGTGGATGGGGTCGGGGTTTTCCGTTCGCCCGAAGCGCTGGAGGCGGCGCTCGGACCGAAGCTTTGTGCCGCGCTCAACGCCGAGCGGGAGAAGCGGCGCGGCCAGCCGGTGGTGCCCGGGAGCGGCGGTGCCGGTTTCGACGAGTGCCAGCACGTGACGGACGCCACGGTGCTGGTCGGATCGTCGAACGGCAAGACTTTCGACCGGATCGGCATCTGGTTCGGCCCCTATGTCGCCGGACCCTATGCCGAAGGCGCCTATGAGCTGACCTTCCCGGTCGATGCGAAGGTCAGGGCGGCCGTGAAGGACGAATTCGCGGTTGCATTCGGCAAGCAGGGCTGATGCCCTCGCATTGCGGGCCGTTTGCGCCTATG
>JAJYQP010000015.1 GCA_021794525.1 Pseudomonadota bacterium
AAGCCTTAGTAGCGCAGCGCTGGATGCCCCGCGAGGATTCGAACCTCGATTGACGGAGTCAGAGTCCGTAGTCTTACCTTTAGACGACGGGGCATCGGCGCGGTTGCGCGGGCCTGCCGCGGGGTGTCCGGCGGCTCGGCGAGGCGGCCCATTAGGCGCGCGCGCGGGCGAGGTCAAGGCGAACTGCGAACCCCTTGCCGCAAGTGCGCTTCCGCTTTAGCATTTGTGTCAGGTCCCCGCGTCTTGACAGTCTGCGCGGGAGGAACAGGAAGATCGAGCTATGGCGGGTCACCCTCCGCCGGACAGGAACCGGGCAGCCGGCCGACCCTTCGGCCGAAGCGGTCCACGCGCGCCGGCATCGGTGGTCGATTTCCGCTATCGCCGTCCCGCGCCCTCCGATCAGCCTGAGACGCCTGCAGCGGAGCCACAGGCCGACCCCGCAGCCGCGGTCGCCAGGGTTCCGACGGAACACGCGCCCTTCGACGCGCCCAAGCGTCGGCAAGCCTTTGCCGCACTCGATCTCGGCACCAACAACTGCCGCCTGCTGATCGCGCGTCCCTCGGGCGAGCACTTCACTGTCATCGACGCTTTCAGCCGGGTCGTACGGCTGGGCGAGGGACTTGCGGCCAGCGGGCGCCTGTCGGACGAGGCGATGGATCGCGCGCTCGGCGCGCTCCACATCTGCGCCGACAAGCTGCGCCGCCGCAACGTGCATCTCGCCCGCTCCGTGGCCACAGAGGCCTGCCGGCGCGCCGCGAACGGCGAGGCCTTCATCGCCCGCGTGCGCGAGGAAACCGGCATCGTGCTCGACATCATTTCCGCGCAGGAAGAAGCGCGGCTGGCCGTGCTCGGCTGCCACATCCTGCTCGAGGATGGCGAGGGGCCGGCGGTGGTCTTCGACATCGGCGGCGGCTCGACCGAGCTGGTACTGATCGAACCCGGCGGGCCGGTGCCGCGCATCCTCGACTGGCTGTCGGTGCCCTGGGGCGTGGTCTCGCTCAACGACAGCGTCCCGCCGCCCGATGGCACGCTCGAGGCGCGCATCCGCCGCTATGCCAAGATGCGCGAGCTGGTCTCGAGCGCCTTCACCCCCTTCGCCGACCGGGTGGCGCCGGTCGCCCTCGCCGAACCCCGGGTCCGCCTGATGGGCACCAGCGGCACGGTGACCACGCTCGCCAGCGTACACCTCGAACTGCCGCATTACGACCGGCAGGCGGTCGACGGGCTGATCGTCCCGTCCCAATCGATGCGGGAGGTCTGCGCGCGCCTCTCGACCATGAGCGCGGCGGAGCGCAGCACGCTGCCCTGCATCGGCGACGACCGGGCCAGCCTGGTGGTGGCCGGCTGCGCGATCCTCGAATCGATTCTCGACATCTGGCCTGCGGAACGGCTCGGCGTGGCCGACCGCGGTATCCGCGAAGGCATCCTGCGCAGCCTCATCGCCGCCGATGCGCGGGCGGAGGAAAGCCGCGCGGGGCTGATCCGCAACCGCGGCATCTGATGGCGCGCAGGAGATGACGAGGGGTGCCAGGGATACGGGCAAGCGAGTGAAGACCGCGAAGGGCCGCACCGCCAGCTCGGTGCGCTGGCTCGAACGCCAGCTCAACGATCCTTACGTAAAGCAGGCCAAGGCCGACGGCTATCGCAGCCGCGCCGCCTACAAGCTGATCGAGCTGGACGAGAAATACGCGCTGCTGAAAGGCGTCGAGCGCGTGGTGGACCTCGGCATTGCGCCGGGCGGGTGGAGCCAGGTGGTGCGGCGCAAGCGCCCGAAGGCGGCGGTGGCGGGCATCGACCTGCTGCCGGTCGAGCCGCTCGAGGGGGTCACGATCTTCGAGATGGATTTCATGGCCGACGAGGCACCGCAGGCGCTTGCCGATGCGCTCGACGGGCCTCCCGACCTCGTCATGAGCGACATGGCCGCAAACACGGTCGGCCACAAACAGACCGACCACCTTCGCACCATGGGGCTGGTCGAGGCGGGCGCCTGGTTCGCGATCGAGAACCTTGCCCCCGGCGGAACCTATCTCGCGAAAGTGCTGGCCGGCGGCACGGATACCGACCTGCTTGCCCTGCTGAAATCGCATTTCCGCAGCGTGAAGCACGCCAAGCCCCCGGCGAGCCGCAAGGGCTCGTCCGAATGGTACGTCATTGCCCAGGGATTCAAGGGACGGCCCGAAACCGCCGCCTGAATGGTCAGGTCGTCGGAGCGGGGTTTTTCGTCGCGGCCTGGCCGGAGGCGACCGGCTGGTCCGCACTCGCGCCGCCAGCGGACTCCACAGCCCCCGCCGGAGCTCCGGCGACCGGGCCGGGGCCAGCAGCGGGCGCATCGGCAGTTGGCTTTGCTGCGGCATCGGCGGCCTTGGGTGCCGGGAAGTCCGGACCGCCGCCATTCGCCTTCATGTAGACGATGATCGCCGCGCGATCTTCCGGCTTCGACAGGCCGGCAAAGCTCATCTTGGTGCCGTTGGCGAAGGCCTTGGGACTTTTCAGCCAGGCGTCGAGATTCTCGTAGGTCCAGTTGCCGCCATGGCCGGACAGCGCGCTGGAGAAGGCATAGCCGCCCTTGCCCTGGCCGATCGCCTCCCCGACCGTCGCCCACAGGTTCGGACCGATTCCATTGGCACCGCCCTGGTTGATCGTGTGGCAGCTCGCGCACTTGGAGAACAGCTTTTCGCCCTGCGCGACGTCGGCTGCGGCAAGGACGGTGCCAAGGTCATAGGCCGGGCCGCTTTTACCGGCGTCCTCTTCCGCGCCCTCGATGAAATAGCCCATCTTTTCCGAATGCTCGGGCTTGTCGGCGTGGAAATAGAGCCCGCTCACGATCGAGCTGCCGAGCGCGATGATACCGGCGAAGAGGACCCAGCCGGCGGCGGTGTTGAAGCGATCGTCCATTGCGTGAAGTGTCCGCGCGAAAGTGAGAGACTAAAGTTTGCGCGCCGCTCTAGTCAGAGCGCGCGCCGCGCGCAAGGCCGCGTTGCCGCGTTGCCGCTTGCCGGGCCGCCCCCGCGCCGATAGCACCAACCGCCGATGCGCAAGTTCCCCGAGCCCGCCCTCGCCCTCGTCGACACCATGCGGATTGCCGCCGCCGCCGATCCGGCGCGCGCCATTTCCTTCGGCGGTGCGCCCGGTTCCAATTCGCACCAGGCGACCATGAGCTTCGCGCCCGAGGCGCTGCCGCTGCCGTGCTACGGATTCGAGGACGCGATCGAGGCGGTGCATTCGGGTGCGGCGGGCGCGGCGATGATCCCGATCGACAATTCGGAGGCGGGCCGCGTCTCCGATATCCATTTCCTTCTGCCCGAGAGCGGGCTGCACATCGTGGCCGAGCAGTTCATGCCGATCACGCACTGCCTGATGGGTATCGGGCCCGGCCCCTTCGAAGGCGCCTGGAGCCACCCCCACGCGCTCGCCCAGTCGCGCCGCTTCCTCGCCGAGCGCGGAATCGCGGGCCTCAGCTATGCCGACACCGCGGGCGCGGCGGCGCTGGTGGCGGAGCGCGGCGAGCCGCGGATGGCCGCCATCGCCCCGCCGCTCGCCGCCGAGCTCTATGGCCTGCGGATCGTCGAGCGCGAGGTCGAGGACGCGCACGACAACACCACCCGCTTCGTGGTGCTCGCGAAAGACCCGCTCGACCCCTCGTCCCTTGCGGGCGAGGACACGATGACGACCTTTATCTTCGAGGTGAAAAACGTGCCCGCCGCGCTCTACAAGGCGCTGGGCTGCTTTGCGACCAATGGCGTCAACATGACCAAGCTCGAAAGCTATCAGCAAGGGGCCAGCTTTGCCGCGACCATGTTCTACGCCGACATCGAGGGTGCCCCCGGCGATGCGCGCGTCGACGCTGCGCTGGAGGAACTGGCCTTCCAGGTCCGCGAGCTGCGGCTGCTCGGCAGCTACCGCCGGGCAAGGAAGCGGGGATAGGCAGGCCGGCGCCTACCTCTCATCGCCGTAGATCGCGACCTCGTTGACCCCGGCGCTGGTCGCGCGGCCGCGGTACATGCCGTCGCTCATCGCGAAGACCGCGTCGCCGGTGGGGCCGACCACGATCACCCCGCCGTCGCCCCCCAGCCTGACCACGTCGGCGAGCGTTTCGTCCGCCGCCGCCTGCGCCGTCTCGCCCTTCATGGATATGCGCGCGCAGATCGTGCGGGCGACGCCGACGCGGATGAAGAACTCGCCCCAGCCCGTCGCCGACACCGCGCAGACGCCGTTCTCGGCATAGGTGCCCGCCCCGATCACCGGCGCGTCGCCGATGCGGTTCCAGCGCTTGCCGGTCATCCCGCCGGTCGAGGTGCCCGCAGCCATGTTGCCATGTGTATCGAGCGCCACCGCACCGACGGTGCCGTATTTGATGTCGACATCGATGGCGGAGAGCTTCTCCGCCTTCAGCCGTTCCAGCGCCTCGAGCCGTTCGGGCGTGTCGAACCAGCTGTTGGGGACCATCTCCAGCCCCTTCTCCTTCGCGAATTCCTCCGCCCCCTTGCCGGCGAGCATCACGTGAGGGCCGTCTTCCATCACCCGGCGCGCGAGCGTGATCGGGCTGCGCACGGTCGTCACCCCGGCCACCGCGCCGGCCGCGCGTGTCCGCCCGTCCATGATCGAGGCGTCGAGCTCGTGGGTGCCGTCCCAGGTATAGACCGCGCCCTTGCCGGCATTGAACTTCGGATCCTCTTCCAGCCGGGCGATCACCGCGGTGATCGCGTCCGTCGAGCTGCCGCCCGCCTTCAGCACCGCCGCCCCCGCGTCGAGCGCCGCCCGGAGCGCGGCGCGGTAGGCGGCGTCCTTCTCGGCGCTCATGTCCGCCCGCTCGATAACGCCCGCCCCGCCGTGGATGGCCAGCGACCAGGTCGGCGCGGAAGCGGTTTTGGCCTCCCCGGCGACGGCGGCGGTGCTGGAGGCGAGCGCCGCGACGAGGGGTGCGGTCCATGCGATGATTTTCATGCGCAGACACTATCATTCCGCCAAGCCTTCACAAGCGCGAAGCGGGGCGGCATGGCCGCCCGATGCAGCTACGTCCCGCAACGCTCGCCGATATCCCCGCGCTCGCCGCGCTGGGACGCGAGAGCTTCACGCACGCCTTCGGCCACCTCTACCGCCCGGAGGACCTCGTCGCCTTCCTCGCGGAAGCACATGACGAGGCAAATGTCGCAGCGGAAGTCGCGGGCGACGAATGCCGGCACAGGCTGGCGGCAGACGATGGCGGCCGGCTGATCGGCTTCTGCAAGCTGCGCTTTCCGAGCAAGTTCGCGGGCCATTCGGCGGCACGGGCGCCGCTGGAGCTCGCGCAGCTCTATTGCGCCGCGGATGCAACCGGCAAGGGCGTTGGCGCGGCGCTGATGGAATGGGCGCTGGCGGAGGCAGAGGCGGGCGCGCACGACGCGATCCACCTGTCGGTCTACAGCGAGAATTTCGGCGCGCAGCGGTTCTACGCCCGCTACGGCTTTGCCAAGATCGCGGACGTGCACTTCAAGGTCGGCGAGCAGCTCGACGCGGAGTTCCTGCTCGAAAAGCCGTTGCACCCGGGCGCCGATCTCCCGTCATAGCCAGCGCCGATGGTGGAAGATCGCCAGCAGGGCGAGCGCGATGGCTACGCAGGCGGCAGTGACGCCCCAGAACGCCCAGGGCTCCTGGGCCCAGGGAATCCCTGCGACATTGGTGCCGAGCAGGCCGGTGAAGAAGGTCAGCGGCAGGAAGATGCCGCCGATGACCCCCAGCTTGTAGGTCGCCTCCTGCCCGGCCGCCTGCGCGCGGGTGCGCAGCTCGTCCTGTAGGACGACCGCGCTTTCCTTCGAGATGTTGATGTCGTCGAGGTGGCGGCGCAGCCGGGCAATCGATTCGGTTATCTCGCGCCGGTCATGATCCTCGACCCAGGCAGGCGCCTCGTGGCTGATCCGCCGGAGCGCCTCGTGCTGAGGCGAAACGTAGCGCTGCAGAGCGAGACAGTCGCGCCGAAGCTCGGCGATTTCCTGCGCTCGCTGCTTGATGGCGGTGTGGTCGTCATCGTCCTCCAGCCGGTCTATCACGGCATTGATGTCGACCACGGCACCCCCGAGATGGTCGATCATGAGTTCGACAATCAATGCCACCATCGCCCCTGCATCGCGCGGACCGTCGCCACGGTCGAGCCGGTCGCGAACCTCGTTCGGGCTCTGCTGCGGGGCGCGGCGAAGCGTGAGCACACGGCTTCCGTCGCTCCACAGTTGCATCGCGATCATGTCCTCCGGCTCTTGGCCGGGGTTGAAGTTGATGTCGCGCAGCGTCGCGACCAGCGTATCGCCCTCGCGGAAAGCGCGCGGGCGCGACTGCTCCGAAACGAGCAGCGCGGCCGTCGGCTCGGGAATGTGAAGCTTGTAGCACAGCCAGTCGCGGAGCTCTTCACAATCGCGTTGGAGGTGAAGCCACAGAACCTCGCCCTGATGGGCCGGTGTCCAGCCCTGCGCCTCCTCCCAGCCGATGGCGCGCGCCCCACCTGCGCCATCGAGCACGCGCCCGAACAGCAAGGGGCATTCGGTTTCGGGCGAGGGGCTTACGAGGATGCGGGCGTCCATCGCACCGCTATGCAGCAGCGCGGCGCAGCGTGCCAGTGGGCGGGTCATTGCCCGGTCACATCGCCCGGCCTATAGCGCCGCCCATGTCCTCCATCGGCACGTCCATCCGTCCCTGGCGCAGCATCGAGCGTCGCAAGAGCCGCCAGATCATGGTCGGCACGGTCCCCGTGGGCGGCGATGCACCGATCAGCGTGCAGACCATGACCAACACCCCGACCGAGGACGTGGCCGCGACCATCGAGCAGATCCGACGCTGCGAGGAAGCGGGGGCGGACATCATCCGGGTCTCCTGCCCGACCGAGGAGGCGACCCGCCACTTCGACCGGATCACCCGCGCGGCACAGGTTCCGATCGTCGCGGACATCCACTTCCATTACAAGCGCGCGCTCGAGGCGGCGGACAAGGGCGCCGCCTGCCTGCGGATCAATCCCGGCAATATCGGCTCGTCCGAGCGCGTTGCCGAGGTCGTCCGCGCCGCCAAGGCCAATGGCTGCGCGATCCGCATCGGCGTCAATGCAGGCAGCCTGGAAAAGGACCTGCTCGAGAAATACGGCGAGCCCTGCCCCGAGGCGCTTGTCGAGAGCGCGCTCGACCACATCAAGCTGCTCCAGGATCACGATTTCCACGAATACAAGGTGGCGGTGAAGGCGAGCGACGTGTTCCTCGCGGTCGCCGCCTACCAGGGGCTGGCCGAAGCGGTGGATTGCCCGCTGCACCTCGGCATCACCGAGGCGGGCGGGCTGATCGGCGGAACGGTCAAGAGCTCGATCGGCATCGGCAGCCTGCTTTGGGCCGGTATCGGCGACACGATCCGGGTATCGCTCTCGGCGGAACCCGAAAAGGAAGTGAAGGTCGGCTTCGAAATCCTCAAGGCGCTGGGCCTGAGGACCCGCGGCGTGCGCGTGGTCTCCTGCCCGAGCTGTTCGCGGCAGGGCTTCGACGTCATCCGCACGGTCGAGGCGCTCGAAGCGCGGCTCGAACACATCAAGACACCGATGAGCCTCTCGGTCCTGGGCTGTGTCGTCAACGGTCCGGGCGAGGCGCGCGAGACCGACATCGGCCTCACCGGCGGTGGCAATGGCAAGCACATGGTCTATCTCTCGGGTGTCAAGGACCACCACATCGAGGACGAGACCATGCTCGACCATATCGTCCGCCTGGTCGAGGCCAAGGCGGCGGAGATCGAGGCCGGGCGCGCGACGGCCTTCGACCCGCACGCCGCGGCGGCATGAGGGCGCTCGTGGTCGCGGCCGCGCTGGCGGTCGCCGCCTGCCAGACCACCGGATCGCCGCTCGCGAGCGTCGAAACAGCCCGCACCGAAGGTCCGAGCGCGACGCCCTTCGATCCCGCTCCGAGCGATGCGGAGTACCGGGCGCGCGTCGATGCCGCGATTGCCGCGCTAGGCCCCGACGCTAAGGCCCTTATCGTGTTCGGCGCGAACTGGTGCCACGACAGCAAGGCACTGGCGGGCTGGCTGGCCGATCCGCGGATGCGCGATATCCTCGCCGCCGGGCTGGAGCCGGTCTATGTCGATGTGGGAAGGCCGCAGACCGGGAAGGGCCGCAATCTCGATCTCGCGCAGCATTTCGGTATCGAGGCGCTGGCGTCCACGCCGGCGCTGGTGGTGGTCGATGCGCGCGGCCAGCGGCTCAATACGGTCCAGGACGCGGTCGCCTGGCGCAATGCCGCGAGCCGCAGCGAGGACGAGGTTCGGGCCGCGCTCGCGGGCTATGCACGGCTTCCCGCGACGGTCGCGCTCTAGGTCGGCCCCAAAGCGCCCTTTACCGCGACTTAAGGGCCGGCGCGCTATTCCGGCGCCGTGAACCGGCTCATCCTCATCATCACCGTCATCTCGATCGGGGGCGCCGTGAATGTCGCGCGTCATCCGCCCGCGCCGGTGGAAGCGAAGCCGGTCCGCTACTCCAAACCCAACCCGTGGTCGAAGGACGAGATCCTGGCCGAGCAGCCGCAGCGGCCGAACCGGCGCTACGCAGGAACGGGTGAGGGGAGTCCGGCGAGCGGCGGTGGGGGCGAGGTCCGGCTCGAGCGCGAGATGGACGGCCATTTCTACGCCGACGTGATGGTGCGCGGCATCCCCGTGCACGCCGTGGTCGATACCGGCGCAAGCGTTGTCGCGCTGCCCGGAGACGAGGCGCGGCGGATCGGCTTTTCGTGGAGCTCGTCCGACGTCAAGCCCATCGGGCGCGGCGCCAGCGGCACCGTCTATGGCGTGGTTCGCCGGGCCGAGAGCATCTCGGTCGGCAGCCTGGTGGTCCGCGACCTCGAGGTGATGATCATCCCCGAGGGCCTCGACGTGACGCTGCTCGGCCAGAATTTCCTGAGCGAGATCAGGAAGGTCGAGATGAAAGGGGACGAGATGGTGCTGTCGAACCTCTGACCGGTTTTTTGGCGTCCGATGCTGCACCACGCGCGACCAGTTGCGCCTTACGCCCTCTCGTCGGTCATGGCCTGTAAACGAGTGTAGTAGTAAAGCGGCATGATGAATCGCCGCGACATCCTGCGTTCCGGAGTCGTTTCCGCCGCCGCGCTGGCCCTTCCCGCGCGGGCCTTCGCGCAGGTCAACCCGACCGCTGCGCGCGATGCGCGGCTGATCGCCATCGCCCGGCGCGAGGTGGCGCGGGCGGGCAACCGGCTGTGGAAGGCGGACGTGGTGGGGATCGCCGATTTCGGCCTCCACAGCGCCGGGAAGCGGTTTCACTTCGTCGATCTCGACCACAACCGGGTCGAGAGCTTCCACGTCTCGCACGGCGACGGGTCGGACCCCGACCACGACGGCTGGCTGAAGTGGTATTCCAACGCGGAAGGATCGCACTGCACCAGCGAGGGCGCCTATCTGACGCGCAGCTGGTACACGGGCAAGTTCGGCACCTCGATCCGGCTCGACGGGCTCGACCCGACCAATTCCAACGCGCTGCCCCGCGCGATCGTGATGCACCAGGCGGAGTATGCGCGGCCCGAGCACATCGCCCGCTATGGCCGGCTGGGCCGATCCAACGGCTGCTTCGCGATGGGGCCGGAACAGTTCGACATTGCGCTGATCCGGCTCGCGGGCGGTCGCCTGCTCTATGCCGACAGCCTCGGCCTCGCCGAGGACGGCAGCCGGGTGATCCCGCCCGTCGCCCAGCTCGACCTCCTCACCCGCCAGCCGCCGCGCGGAACCTTCGACCGGACCAATCCGGGGGTCTATTGAGTTGAACTGGTAACTCGTCGGCCCGGACTTGATCCGGGCCCGGTGCTTATCTTCAAGCTTTCGCCCCGAAGGACAGCACTACCCCGGGGAAACCCGGGGGGGGGGGGGGGGACGAGAATATCTGACTACCGGTCCCCGACTAGTGGGCCGCAAGGCCAACCGGCCGCCCGCAGCGAAAGTGAAGCTGACCAACGGCCACCCGACCGAAGGTCGCAATAGCGAGGATTTCGCGCGCCGGAGGCGTGCGGACAACCAATCACGAGGTCTGAAGGTCGTCTACGATCTCGACCACTTCCTCGTCGGTCTTGCGCGCGCGGTTGGCCTGGCGCGGCCTGGCGAAGCTCGCAAGCACCGGCGCGTCGCGGCCGTAGATGTCGGCGAAGCTCGTCATCTTCCCGTCCACGTCGGAAGCCATGGTGAAATAGGTGAGGTAGACCGGCCACTGGTTCGCCAGCGGATAGCGGGTGTATTTGCCGCCCGCGGTGATGGCGGAGACCTCCTGCTGGATCGCGGGGATGTCGTCCTTCGTCTTCATGTTGCCGAGCATCGACATGGTCATCGCGACCTCGCGCGCGTTCTCGACCCGCACACAGCCGTGGCTGAGCGCGCGATTCTCATGCGCGAACAGCTCGCGCGCCGGGGTATCATGCAGGAAGATCGCGTGCTCGTTGGGCATGTCGAGCTTCATCAGCCCGAGCGAATTGTTCGGTCCCGGCTGCTGCACCACATAGACGACGCCGTCCGCACCCTTGGTGCCCTTGTAACCCGCGGCCTTGGCCCAGGCGGGATTGCCGAGCACCTTGGCGCCCAGCCCCTCGCCCTTCACGATCGACTGCGGGACGGTCCAGGTGGGGTTGTAGATCACCGCCTCCACCACCTCGGCGAGTTGCGGTGTGGCGGTGCGGCCCGGCTTGCCGACGATAGTGCGGTAGCTCTTGATGATGCGGTTGTTCACCGTCAGCCGCAGCTTCTGTTCTGGGATGTTGGTGAGGAGGTAGAACTTGCCAAGCGCCTGCGGCAGCCAGCGCCAGCGGTCCATGTTGGCGATGATGAGCTTGCGCCGCGCCGGGTCATTGGCGAGCGCGAGCTCGGCCTTCAGCTTGCCATAGTCGGGATTGACCGGGCTGAGACCCGTGAGCACCGCGGCGACCGACCCGGGCGTGCCCGCCACTGCCTTGTCGAGCAGGCCCTGCGTCGGCAGCCGGTCCGGGTCGGGATCGACCACGAACCACTGGCGGCGCGCTTCCATCGGGGTGCGGCCGTCGCGCAGGTCCTCGACCAGATACTGGAAGCTGCGGCTCGCGGCCTTGTCCAGAGCGGCGCCGGGGCCGGCGGCGATGGCGGCCTTGAGTTCGGTAAGCAGATAGTCCTTGGGATCGAGCCCTTCGGTGCCAATCGCTTCCGCGAACCTGAGCAGCTCGCGCGCCTGCGGAACTTTCCAGCTCGCGAGGATCGGCTTGGGCGCGGCGGGCAGCGGCTGGACGACCTCGCCGGGCTTGACCTTGATGTCGCCGAAGGCCTCGTCGACCGACGGCGTGACAGCGGGCGCGGGCTTCGCGGCGGGCTTTTCGGGCGGGAGGAGGTCCTGCGGCTGCGCCTGCGCGGCCTGCGCCGCCGACGCCCCCGCCATCAGCATCGTCGCCGCAACCGAACCCATCATCGTCGTCTTAGAAATCATCGATCCCACCGTATTGCCCGACCCGGGTGCTCCGGGTTTGCCCTGTAATCAATCGAGGCCGGATTTTCCACCGCCCCGCCTGAAGCAGCGGTGAATTGTCCGTTGCCCGCCATGGGCCGAGTCCCTAGCGCGGCGGAGTGAGCCGCTCGCCCTTCCCCATGCCGGTCCTGGCGGCGCTGCTGGCGGTGGCGCTGCTGAGCCTGATGGACGCGCTGATGAAGGGCGCCTCGCTGGCGGTAGGCGCCTACAGCGCGGCCTTCCTGCGCGCTGCGGCAGGTCTCGCGCTGGCGGCGCCGCTGTGGCGGCTGCACGGAGGGCGCTGGCCGCGGCGCGAGGTGCTGCGCGTCCACCTGCTGCGCGGGGTGTGCGGGGCTTTCATGGGGCTGACCTTCTTCTATGCGCTGACCAAGCTGCCTATTGCGGAGACCATCGCGATCAGCTTCATCGCCCCGCTGGTGGCGCTCTGGCTGGCGGCCCTGTTCCTGGGCGAGCGCATCCGGCGCGAGGCGATCGTCGCCGCGGTGCTGGGCCTGGCGGGGACGGTCGTGATCGTCGGCGGACGGCTCGGCTCGGCGAGCTTCACCGAGGATACCGCCCGGGGCCTTGCCGCGATCGTGACCTCGGCACTACTCTATGCCGCCAATCTCGTCATCGCACGGCATCAGGCGCAGATGGCGAAGCCGCTGGAGATCTCGGTGTTCCACAGCGGCGTGGCGGCGGCGGTCTTCGTGTTCGCGGCACCCTGGCTGCTGCGCCTTCCCGACGCCCACGCGGCGCTGCTGATCGGCGGTTCGGCGGTGCTGACGGTGATGGGCTCGATCGCCTTCGCCTGGGCCTATGCCCGGGCGGAAGCGCAGGTGCTGGTGCCGATGGAATATTCGGGCTTCCTGTGGGCGAGCCTGTTCGGCTGGCTGTTCTTCGCCGAGACGGTCGCGGCGACGACGCTCCTCGGCACCGCGCTGATCGTGTTCGGCTGCTGGCTCGCCGCGCGGCGTAAGGAGCCGGAACAGGTGATGATCTAGCGGTCGTCGCGCCCGCCAACCCTTGCTTTTTGCCCCACTTGCGAGCAGGGCCGCGGCACACCCGGCCCGCCGCCGATGCGCCGCGGGGGCCGCTCCAGACAGAAAGGACGAGGCCCTCATATGACCGAGGTCGGCAAGGACACGCTCAAGACCCGCTCCACCCTGACGGTGAACGGCAAGGATTACGCCTATTACTCCTTCGCCAGGGCGGCGGAGCAGATCGGCGACGTGTCGAAGCTGCCCTTCAGCCTCAAGGTCCTGCTGGAGAACATGCTCCGCTTCGAGGACGGCGGCTTCACCGTGGGCGAGGAGCATATCCGCGCCATCGCCGCCTGGCAGCACAATCCGCAGACGGGCCGCGAGATCCAGTATCGCCCGGCGCGCGTGCTGCTGCAGGATTTCACCGGCGTGCCCTGCGTGGTCGATCTCGCGGCCATGCGCGACGGCATCGCGAAGCTCGGCGGCGACACCGCCAAGATCAATCCGCAGGTGCCGGTCAACCTCGTCATCGACCATTCGGTGATGGTCGATGAATTCGGCCACCCGAAGGCGTTCGAGAAGAATATGGAGCTCGAATACGCCCGCAATGCGGAGCGATACGACTTCCTCAAGTGGGGATCCAAGAGCTTCCGCAACTTCTCTGCCGTGCCGCCGGGCACCGGCATCTGCCACCAGGTGAACCTGGAACACATTGCCAGGGGCGTGTGGTCCGGCGCGGACCAGTCGGGCGCGCTGGTCGCCTATCCCGACACCTGCGTCGGCACCGACAGTCACACCACCATGATCAACGGCCTGGGCGTACTGGGCTGGGGCGTGGGCGGTATCGAGGCGGAGGCGGCCATGCTCGGCCAGCCGGTCTCGATGCTGATCCCCGAAGTCGTCGGCTTCAGGCTGACCGGCCGCATGGGCGAAGGCATCACCGCCACCGACCTCGTGCTGACCTGCGTCAAGATGCTGCGCGATGTCGGCGTGGTGGGCCGCTTCGTCGAATTCTACGGCCCCGGCGTCTCCGAACTGACGCTGGCCGACCGCGCCACCATCGCCAACATGGCGCCCGAGTACGGCGCGACCTGCGGTTTCTTCGGGATCGATGACAAGACCATCGAATATCTGCGCCTCACCGGCCGCCCCGAGGACGAGATCGCGCTGGTCGAGGCCTATTCGAAGGAGCAGGGGCTCTGGTTCACGCCGGAGAACGAGCCGGTCTTCACCAAGACATTGTGCCTCGACATGGGCAGCGTCGTCCCCAGCCTCGCCGGGCCCAAGCGCCCGCAGGACAAGGTCGCGCTCCCGGATGTGGACGACCTCTTCAACGGCCAGCTCAAGGAGCTTTACGGCAAGAGCGCGGCGAAGCGCGTCGTGGTCGATGGCGAGGGCCATGACGTGGGCGATGGCGACGTCGTGATCGCGGCGATCACCAGCTGCACCAACACCTCCAACCCCGACGTGCTGATCGCCGCCGGCCTCGTCGCCAAGAAGGCGAACGAGCGCGGGCTGAAGCCCAGGCCCTGGGTCAAGACCAGCCTCGCGCCGGGATCGCAGGTGGTGACCGACTATCTCGAGAAGGCGGGGCTGCAGGACCATCTCGACGCGCTCGGCTTCGATCTCGTCGGCTATGGCTGCACCACCTGCATCGGCAATTCGGGGCCGCTGGCCGAGCCGATCAGCAAGGCGATCAACGGCAACGATCTCGTCGCCGCCAGCGTGCTGTCGGGCAACCGCAACTTCGAGGGCCGCGTGTCGCCCGACGTGCGCGCGAACTTCCTCGCCAGCCCGCCGCTGGTGGTCGCCTATGCGCTGAAGGGCACGGTGACCGAGGATCTCGTCGCCACCCCGATCGGGCAGGACCGCGAGGGCGGCGACGTATTCCTCAAGGACATCTGGCCCTCCAACGCCGAGATCGCCGAAGTCCGAGCGGGTGCCATCGACCGGGCCATGTTCGAGGCCCGCTATGCCGACGTCTACAAGGGCGATGCGCACTGGCAGGCGATCGACGTCACCGGCTCCGACACCTACAGCTGGCGGCCCAACTCGACCTATGTCGCCAACCCGCCCTATTTCGACGGGCTGAGCATGGAGCCCGCGCCCGTCACCGACGTCATCGGCGCGAAGCCGCTGCTGATCCTGGGTGACAGCGTCACCACCGACCACATCAGCCCGGCCGGTTCGATCAAGGCCGACAGCCCGGCGGGCAAGTGGCTGCAGGAGCGGCAGGTGAGCCCACAGGACTTCAACTCCTACGGCAGCCGCCGCGGCCATCACGAGGTGATGATGCGCGGCACCTTCGCCAATATCCGCATCCGCAACGAGATGGTCCCCGGCGTCGAAGGCGGGATGAGCAAATATGCCGGCGAAACCATGCCGGTCTATGACGCGGCAATGAAGCACAAGGCCGACGGCACCCCGCTGGTGGTGATCGCGGGCAAGGAATACGGCACCGGCTCCAGCCGCGACTGGGCAGCGAAGGGCACTGTCCTCCTCGGCGTGCGCGCGGTAATCGTCGAAAGCTTCGAGCGCATCCACCGCTCCAATCTCGTCGGCATGGGGGTGCTGCCGCTCCAGTTTCGCGAGGGCGAGACGCGCCAGTCGCTGGGGCTGACGGCGGAGGACGCCTTCACCATCCGCGGCCTCCAGTCGCTCGAGCCCGGGCAGGAAGTGGTGGTCGAGGTCGCCCGTCCCGACGGCAAGCGCGACAGCTTCACCGCGTTGTGCCGCATCGATACCGCCAACGAGATGGAGTATTACCGCAACGGCGGCATCCTCCAGTACGTGCTGCGGAAGCTGGCGGCATGACGCGGCTGGCGGGCGTGCTGCTGCTGGCACTGGCGCCGCTGGTCGCCTGCGGTTCGTCCCCTGCCAGGGACAGCGCTTCCCCTGCCGCCGCGGCGGTCGAGGCGATCGATGCCCCCGCGCTGGCAAAGCTGATGGCGGACCAGGACATCCGCCTCGTCGACGTTCGCACGCCGGAGGAATTCGCCGCGGGGCACATCAAGGGCGCGGTCAACATGCCGGTCGAAAGCTTCGACCCCGCGCAGCTCGCCTCCGGCGATGGCCGAAAGACCGTGCTCTACTGCCGCTCGGGCCGCCGCTCGCAGGTCGCCGCGGACAAGCTCGCCGCGACCGGCAAGCCTGCAACGCTTCTGGCCGGCGGCATCCTCGCCTGGGAGGCTGCGGGCGAGCCTGTCGAGCGCTGAGCGGGACAGGCGCGCCCGGTGTTCTGGAAACGCGCCGCTCCGCCCGAAGCCGATCCGGCGCGGCTCGCCGCCGTCGGCGAAGCGGTGCGGGCCCGGCTGCTCGCCGATCCGCGGGCGCGCCCGCTGGGGGGCCACCGGGCCGATCTTTTCATCGTCCCCGGCTTCGTCGCGGCCCAGCGCTGCCGGGCGATGATCGCCGCCATCGATACGGCTGCGAC